>JALFSW010000045.1 GCA_022779305.1 Prevotella sp.
AAAAGGCAAATGCACCACCAAAAGAACTTGATTTATTTGATTAGGGGGCTTGGATTTCAAAAAAGAATGCGGAATTACCTATATAAAGGCAATTCCGCAAGGATTTATAGGATATTTAAGTTTTACCGGACAGCAATAATAAAGAAACAAGTATTAGTTGGTGTGCTGATTGGGTATAGTTTGGAAAATGCTGGACGGGTTTCCATCTAAGGAGGGAGTCGTCGCACTTGGCGACTCCAACTCATCTTTCTTTCAGCTCATCAAATGCAAAAGTTGCTGACTTTTTCTGCAGCCAGTGTTTCCATATATTGATGACCGAAAAAAAAGCAACTGTAATGATTCGAAGTATATGGTTAGTATAAGAAGGTTATCAATAATTATAATAGCATTTTGATTGACGGAAGTTTGCATACTTTGAATGTCACGCAAATTTCATGGACAAAAAATAAAAGGAGTTACATTTCTGTAACTCCTTGATTCTTTGTGTAGCGGGAGGGGGACCCGAACCCCCGACCTCCGGATTATGAATCCGACGCTCTAACCAACTGAGCTATCCCGCCAAGAATATGCTGTTTGTTTAAGCGGATGCAAAGGTATTGAAAAAAAACGAACCATGCAAATTTCTTGCGATATTATTTTGAAATATTTTTGTTGCGTCGGCGATTTTGTCTATTGAAAAATCGGATGTTCCTATAGGCGTAGGTATTTTTAAAACTGACGGTGAATACACGGCTACACCCCCTACGATATGAAAACATGAGGTGTAGGATATTTATTGCTTAATTTTCTTCATATTAAGTAAGATTTTTCCGATGTATAGCCCACTTTTGCCGTTTTGGTCGATGCCCACGTTGTGTCCGTCAAGGTCTTTGATGTAAACAAGTTCTTGGAGGAAAGAGTGGGAATGTCCGCCGAGAACCAAGTCTAATCCGCGTGTTCCCGCCACGAGTTCTTCATCGCTTATGCCTTCAATGTTGAGTCCTAAGTGAGAAAGGCAGATAATCACTTCACAACCTTCGGACTTTAGTTTGTTGATGACGCCTTGTGCCGTACTGATAGGGTCGAGATATTTTAAAGGTCCATAATTCTTTTTCTCCACTAATCCCTCTAAGTAGGTGGAAAGACCGAAGATACCAATTTTCACGCCCTTGCGCTTGAGGATGATATAAGGTTTCACGATTTTTGCCAATTCAGTGTTACCAAAATCATAATTGGCACAGAGAATAGGGAAATTGAGTTTTTTGAACAATCGAGTCATGTTTTCAAGTCCAAAATCGAACTCATGGTTTCCGATGGTTCCTGCATCATATCCCATTCTGTTCATTAGCTCTATTTCTACATCTCCTTTAAAAAGATTATAATAAGGTGTTCCTTGCGAAAAGTCGCCACTGTCGAAAAGCAATAGTTCTTTGTCTTTTGCTCGTTCTTCTTTCAGCATTGCAAGTCGTCGTAAAAAACCGCCTCGATTGGCTCGCATCGTGTCTGACAGATTTGGACTGAGTGGATAAATCTGACTGTGTGTGTCGTTTGTGTGAATAATAGTGAGTTGTTTGTTTTGTGCTGCCAATGCGAGTGAAAGGCAGGTCAGCAAAAAAGTGAATATATTTTTTTTCATGTTCTTCTTTCCGTTTATCTTATTCTATAACAATTCTTCCTTCAATGTTTGCATCAATAGGGCGATTTTCTTTTGTTTGTTCCTTGATATAGTCCACGATGATAAATCGTGTGTTGTTCTTCTCGCCTTGTGGTGCATTGAGATTGGTTTTTGCCTTGAAAGCATTCATCTTGTCATTGGCATTTGCCACATAATCTAAGGTAGCGATGCGATAGTTTTTGTTTGGGTCGATTTCTTGCCCATGGAGCTTGGCAGTTTTGAGCTCTCCATTTTTTGTGATGACAAGCCGTACGCCACCACTTACTCCTTCACCGCCGTTGTGTGCTATTTCTTTAAAGAGCTGCAGCACCTTACTGCCCGTTAGCGTGAGGAAACAGATTTTGTTTTCAAATGGTGCCACTTCGAGTATGTCGCCATAGGTTATACGTCCTTTGGGTAATGATGCACGAATGCCGCCCATATTATATACTCCAAAATCTACAGTCTCGCCATATTGTTTTGCGCCCCACACCATGATATCTGCCAAGAGATTAGAGAGTTCGCTTTCAGGTTGATGGGCTTCCATCGCTTTTTGAGAAATGCCCAAGAAAGGACTCATGATGCTGTCTACTTTGGCTTTGTAAGGTCGCATGAGTGTGTTTAAATCTGAATCGATAGCCGTGTCATATCTATTGTCTATCAATATTCTACTACGAGAAATGCTGTCAATTGAGTAGGATGATTTGCATGCACCCAAGCCGAAAAAAACGCAGGTGAGTGTTGCAAAAAACATGTATTTCTTCATAACCAAATCATTTTATAAAGTACAAAGGTAAAGAAAAGATGGAGAACGTCGGGTGGTGTATCTTGAAAAATATGGAGGGAATCGATAAAAAAAGTTAAATTTTACTCCTGCGTAGATCTACCTTCGCCTTAACCTTTAAAAAATAGTTATCTTTGCAAGTAATTTTGGTGTAACCGCTGGGCGCAGAAGAGTTGCGACCTATGTTGTATCAATCAAACAATCAATACTTAATTATTTAAGAAATGGATTTAATTAAAATTGCTGAAGAAGCATTTGCAACGGGTAAGAAATTCCCAGAATTTCGTGCAGGCGACACTGTAACAGTGGCTTACAAAATCATTGAAGGTAACAAACAACGTATTCAGCTTTATCGCGGTGTGGTTATTAAGATCAATGGTGAAGGCGAAAAGAAGCGTTTCACGGTTCGTAAGATGTCTGGCACAATCGGTGTTGAGCGTATCTTCCCACTTGAGTCACCAAACATCGAATCAATCGAAGTGAACAAGCGTGGTAAAGTGCGCCGTGCTAAACTTTATTACTTGCGCAACCTCACAGGTAAGGCTGCACGTATTAAAGAAAGAAGAACACCAGTTGCAAAGGCTGAAAAATAAAGCTCTTTGGCAAACAACGAAACAGAAAGGTTCAAAGTCGGATGACTTTGAGCCTTTTTTTCGTTTGATGGGGAAGACAATTTGAACCGCTGATGGAGAAATTTCAGAGTTTCCTAATTTTCTTTGTGGTGTGGATTGGGTTATGTGCTCGCAATTAAGAATATCCAACGTTTGGGTTAAACCCAAATCGGTCATTAGACCGTTAGGGTTTCCTTTTTCTTTTATTTTTCACTTCCCAACGCCTTGCATCTGCTTATCGGCTGCTTGTTCATCGTTTTCTCTTGAAGTAGCCCGCTACATCTGCGAAAAAACGCTAAACAATCTGCACAGATAATCAGACGCAATCACTTTGGTCTCTAATGACCGAATTGGGTTAAACCCAAATCGGTCATTAGACCGTTAGGGTTTCCTTTTTCTATTATTTTTCACTTCCCAACGCCTTGCATCTGCTTATCGGCTGCTTGTTCATCGTTTTCTCTTGAAGTAGCCCGCTACATCTGCGAAAAAATGCTAAACAATCTGCACAGATAATCAGACGCAATCCCTTTGGTCTCTAATGACCGAATTGGGTTAAACCAGATGAACAAAAGAAAAACGAGGAACGAAGTTTTTATATTGCCATGGTGAAAAACTACTAAATGAAATCGAACAATTTCCACCGGTCGAACAACCAATGGGGGGGGGATGGAATTTATCTTAAGCGAAGCTCTTAAGAGTCTGTTTTAACAGAAAAAGGGTGTGCCAAGTTTTACTCAACACACCCTTCTCATCTATTCTTGCAGAAAGGATTGATTATCGTTCTGTGAGGAAAGAAACCTCGCTTTCGCTATCGTCTCCAATGTTCCCTCACTTCCGTCTTAATCTTCTCTCCTTATGCAGCTTTTTGCTTAGTCAAGGTTTGCCAATTTGTTATCAGAACCCAACACGTCTTTGATTTTTTGGCTGTAAAGATCAACCATGTATTCACGTGCCTTACCACAATATTGACGTGGGTCAAAGTAGTCTGGGTGTTGAACGAATGTTTCGCGCACACCAGCAGTAAATGCAAGACGTGAATCTGAGTCGATATTGATTTTGCAAACCGCACTCTTTGTTGCTTTGCGCAATTGGTCTTCAGGAATACCGATAGCATTTGGAAGTTTACCACCATTTGCATTGATGATATCCACATACTTTTCTGGAACAGAAGAAGAACCATGGAGCACGATTGGGAAACCTGGGAGTTCTTTCTCAATTGCTTCAAGCACATCGAATGCCAATGGAGGAGGAACGAGCTTTCCTGTCTTTGGGTCTTTTGTACATTGCTCTGGTGTAAACTTATAAGCACCGTGCGAAGTACCGATAGAGATTGCCAACGAGTC
The DNA here is from genome assembly GCA_022779305.1 of Prevotella sp. Lineage (GTDB taxonomy): Bacteria > Bacteroidota > Bacteroidia > Bacteroidales > Bacteroidaceae > Prevotella. Next base: position 4,372 of record JALFSW010000045.1, read on the forward strand.
GCAACCAGTGCGTGTAGCAAAATCTACGACTTCTTCTGGACGTGTATAGTGTGATTCAGCAGCAACAACGTCGTCTTCAACACCAGCAAGTACACCAAGCTCACCTTCCACCGTTACATCGAATTGGTGTGCATAATCTACAACTTGCTTTGTGAGTGCTACGTTTTCTTCATAAGGAAGGTGTGAACCATCAATCATGATAGAAGAGAACCCAAAGTCTACACAACTCTTGCAAGTCTCAAAGCTATCACCGTGGTCAAGGTGAAGCACAATTTCAGGATGGTTGCAACCCAATTCCTTTGCAAATTCCACCGCACCTTCTGCTAAATAACGAAGAAGGGTTTGGTTGGCATATTTGCGCGCACCTTTAGAAACTTGAAGAATCACGGGCGACTTTGTGTTAGCCGCAGCCGTAATAATGGCTTGAAGCTGCTCCAAATTGTTGAAATTGAAAGCTGGAACAGCCCAACCACCATCAATTGCTCGCTTAAACATCTCGCGAGTGTTTACCAGACCTAAGTCTTTATAATTTATTGCCATAATGATAATATTATGAATTTATAAAAGTGAAAATGTAATTACCTGTTATCTCTTGCAAAAGTAGCACTTTATTTTCTTTGTGCCAAATATCGTCTGAAGTTTTCCTACTTCGTATGTTAAAAAGAATGTATTTCAGAGCTTACGCGCCTTCTTTTGCGCAATAATTCCACTGAAAACACAAAGAAACTTCATTTCCAAGACGTCTTGTTTTCTTCTTCACGTCAATTTTATTACTTTTGCAAAACATAAACTCTCCCTCAAAAATAATAACGATGAAGTCTACAAAATATAAAATGCTCGTACTCGATTTAGATGGTACGCTCACCAATGCAAAGAAAGAGATCACGCCCCGAACAAAAGCTGCACTCATGCAGGCACAAGAACGTGGTGTGCGTGTGGTGTTGGCTTCCGGACGCCCCACATATGGCATTGTTCCGCTGGCTGAAGAATTAGAATTGGCGCGCTATGAAGGCTTTATTTTGGCTTTCAATGGGGCTAAAATCATTGAATACTCCACGCAAGAAGTGGTCTTTGAGCAGACACTCTCGCCAGAAATTGTACCACATCTCTATGAAGCTGCACACCAAACAGGAATGACTATCCTCACCTATCAAGGTGAAGGCATTGCAGCCACGAATAAAGAGGATGAATATGTGGCGATTGAGGCATTTATCAATAAAATGCCAGTTGTGCAGTATGATGATTTTCCTCACCAAATAGTTTATCCCATCAATAAATGCTTGATTGTGGGCGAACCTCAAAAGCTCCACACATTAGAACTATCCATCGCCAAAGAGATGAACGGTCGTATCTCAGTGTATCGCTCGGCTGATTATTTTTTAGAATGTGTTCCGCTCAATGTCGATAAAGCTGCATCGCTGGAACGTTTAATAAACCGAATAGATATTGAACGTGAGGAAATCATTGCTTGCGGCGATGGACACAATGACCTATCTATGATTGCCTATGCAGGATTGGGCGTGGCGATGGAGAATGCCACAGATCAACTCAAAGCGCATGCCGGCTTTATTACGCTATCAAACGAAGAAGACGGCATTGCACACGTAATTGAGAAATTCTTGATTTAACCCCAATAGGCTGTTTAATCGCTAACAACCGATTTGGGTTTGATAGCAATAAAGTGTCCAACTCACAATGCAAAAATGTGGGTGGGACAGGGAAAAATCCCTATCCCACCCACGTTGGTTTTTACCTATGAGATTGAATGCTTACTGTTTACTTGTCTTTACGTCCAAATGTGCAACTTTACTAATACTTCTTCTGTCCTTTATAACTGTTAATTCAAAAGTGAGATTTCCTCGCTTTATGCGTTTTGCTGTGGTTACCATCGCCGTGTAGCGAATAGTTTCATTGGGAGCCAAGCGTTCGATGAACACTGTGGGGCTGATATATACACCTCGTTCATTGCCTAAGTTCACAACCGATGGTTGGAAATTGTATAACGGCTGACTGCCTTTATTTTTTATCTCAAAAACTATTTTTCCGATTTCCTTTTTGCTCAAAATGCCATCGCCATTGCCGTCGATAAACTGCACATTGGCAATTTCAATATTGGGAATGCTTGAAGATGCGTTGCCTGCAAACTGAGTATCTGAAGGAGTTTGCGCAGGAAGGGTTTGCATATAAACGTCTGTCGCATTCGTTGGTTGTTGGGTTTCAAAGTCGTAAATTCTGTCATCTCCAGAGTTCGTTGCATCAAATCCACTTTCGTCCGCAGATGATTCCGCCACGTTTGAATAGACACCATCCTTTTCGTATGGATTATATCCACGTGCTTTGTTGCGCTGTATGCGTTCGTATCGTTCGCTCACTTCTTGCACTTCTCTTTTGTCGGCTTGCGCACCAACGGCAGCACCTACTACCGCTCCGCCAGCCATACCGATGACTGTCCCAAAGTCGGAACCGCGCGGACCACCAACGATTCCGCCAATCGCATCACCCAAAATCATTCCAATACTACTCCCAACATAAGCACCAGACCCAGTGTGGGTGGCACAGCTATTGAGCATGAGCACTGTGGCTACACCGATGATTAATCCTTTTTTCATATCCGAAAACTTTTTGTTATGGTGCAAAATTACAAATTCTCCAAAGAACAAAAAAGGGAAAAATCCCTAAAACAAAAGGGCAAATCCCTACTCTTCGGTTTTTTCTCTAAATCGTCTCATCAACAGTTTTACTTTCATGTTACCAAACGTTTCATTATCAGCGACTTATCAATATTCTAAAAATGGCTTTCAAATGTAGCTTATTTGCATCGTAAGTGAGCCTTAGTTCGCCTGTAAATAAGCCTTACTTGTTTTACTCCTGAAAAACATTAACAAAAAAGTTCAATTTCATTTAGTCGTTTTTTGTTATGAAAAGCGTCTGAAAGACGATTACTTGCTAAAAACGTTCTTATGTCAGGTTGCAAAAATCAGTCGACTATTTCTCCAAATTAGTCGACTGATTTTTCTTTACTTCTTATTATATTTCCTCCATTGGCAACTGTACAACGCCTTCTTGTTTCTTCCCATCCATCATTATTTTTAAAGGGCGTGGAAATCTTATAAGGCGAATATATTCCGTTTCCTCCATCGCAGGCATAGCGTCTAAGAGGTCGTTTCGGAAGAAACCAATATCGGTGTAGGGATTGATATTGAAATAGCCCACGCCAAAACTGGTGAGGTTTTGGAAAAAGTGTGTGCCTTGGCTTGGGTCAATACGATAATTCTTGAGTGCCACTTCAACGATGAGACTTGCCGCACTGATGTGTGACCATTTCACAGGAATGCCCAACCATTCTTCGCGCGAGCCCCATCTGCCAGGTCCGATGAGAATATAATTGCGACCTTCGTCAAGATATCGTTTGTTGATAGCCTCTATTTCCAATGCAATCTTCGGATTGTTAGCCCCCGAAAAATCATCATGGGTTTTGACGTACAAAACATCGGTAATCTCCTCGTTCACTCCCTGTCCCAGCGACATGGGCGAACGCAGAAGACACGTAGCATCGGAGATGGTCGATAGATCCTTATCCAGTGCCAAATGTGCATCCACAATAGGGCGGATTTGCAATAAATGGAACTCACCTGTGCGATTGGGGTTAAGATTGCAGGCAAATTCTATTTCGATAGGGCGGCGCATCGCCTCTTGCCCATACTTCATCGCAAGTTGCATCAGTTCGGGAAGTGGAAACACGCCATGCTCAAGTACGCCTGCAAAGGAAATAATTTTGCGTCCACCTTCATAAATACCAGGGCGGATGATGTCATCGAATGGGTCGTAGGTAGACGCCAGAGCGAAGAGAGAACCCTCTTTCTCGGCAGTTTTTATTTCTCGTTCGGCAATGTTGAAACCATCGTCTACGCTGAAATGAGTTGCCACATTGTGCATATCGATTGCATAGAAACTGGTTTGTGTGTCTCGGAGTGCGATCCCTTTATCGCTCGTTTGCAACACCTTCCCGGGATGGTAAGGATTGACCCGCAATGTTTGTCCGCCATCTACGATGTATTTTCCCAATCCGAAAGCCAAACTTGCAATGCCCTCTTCGGCTTTTTCATCATTGATGGGGTAGTAGTTAAGCGAACGAAGTACACCACTGATGTTCGGATAGAAATAATCGCCGTGTTGTTTGCCCACAACCTCTTGAAGAATAACTGCCATCTTTTCTTGGTCGATCACATTGCTGGTGGCAGTCATATAGGCTTTTGAATCGCGGTAATAAACCGAGGCATAGACAGCTTTGATAGCTGCAGCGAGCATACGCAACATTTCTTGTTTATCGTCAAGTAGGGGTATCATGTACGTAGAATAAATACCCGCAAAGGGCTGATAATGGCTATCTTCTAAGAGCGAGCTCGACCGAATGGCAATGGGTGCATTGGTAGCATCGAAGAAAGCAAAGAAATCTTCGGTGAGTGTGTCGGGCAATTGCGCACGCTGAAAAGCTGCAAGAATTTCTTCATCGGGCGCATCGCTGAAGGCTATCTGATACAGATTGTTCTGATCCATAAAACTATCAAAGATATCTGTGCAGAGTACAACGGTTTTAGGAATTTGAACCGTGGCGTTAGGGAAGCGATGTAGTTCGGGTTGGAGCTTTATGATGTTATCGAGAAAGGCTAATCCACGCCCTTTTCCTCCGAGCGAACCATCGCCAATGCGGGCAAAATGGGCGTATTTGTCGTATCTGTGGCGATTGAAGACAGCCACAACTCCCGCATTCTTCATACGTCTGTATTCGACAATGGCATCGAAGATGATTTGTCGGTGTTGGTCAACGTCTTGCAATTTATTCCATGTAATTTCTTTCAAGAAAGCTGCAATGGGAAACAACGCACGTGCAGAAAGCCAACGACTCACGTGGTTACGGCTCACGTGATAAAGCATTGAGTCGCGCGGAATCTTAAAAATATTGTCCTGTAAATCCTTTAAATTTCTCACACGCATAACCTCTTCGCGTGTGCCAGGTTGGCGGAAGATGAAATCTCCGTAGCCCATGTATTCTTCAAAAAGATTGCGCAGGTCTACGCTCATCTTCTTAGAATTTTTATCGACAAACAAAAACCCTTCTGCCTCGGCACGTTCTCGGTTCTCACTTTCCGAACTCTCAATAATGAGTGGGAGGAATTCGTCCTCGGCACGTATAGCACGCACGAGTTTCAATCCCGCTTCAGCGTCTTTTTCTTCAAAGACTGGGTTGACCTTACTGTCCGTACTTTTCATCGGGAAACGCACATCGGTGATGACGCCTTGTAGGTTGTTTTTATATTTTTCGTAGAGTTGCCAAGCCTCTTCATAGGTACGTGCTAACATCACTTTAGGACGCCCACGCATTCTTAGTGATGTTTCGTGACGTGTCAGAGCCTCAGTGGCAAAGTTCTTACTTTGTGCGAGAATGTAATTATAGATATTAGGAAGGATAGAAGAATAAAAACGAATCGAGTCTTCTACGAGCATAATCATTTGTACTCCAGCTTCGTCTATGTCGTTCTGAATGTTCATCTTGTCTTCAATGAGCTTGATGATCGAGATAATCAGATTGGTATTGCCCAACCAACAGAACACATAATCGAAGACGCTGAGGTCTTCGTGCTCTATGCGTCGCGTAATGCCATGCGAAAATGGTGTGAGCACCACGCAGCTAATGTTGGGAAATTGTGCCTTAACCTTGCGTGCCACAGCAAACGCATCGTTATCGGCATTACCTGGCATACAAATAACAAGGTCAATAGGAACAGTCGTTAAAATCTTTTCCGCCTCTTCGATGGTGGATGCTTGTGTGAAGGTTGGCGGGTGGCGCAAACCCAATTCCATGTATTCATTATAGACCTTCTCTTCAATGCGCCCATCGTCTTCGAGCATGAAAGCATCATAAGGGTTGGCAATGATGAGCACATTATATATACGCCACATCATCAGATTGGCAAAACTAACATCTTTTGGATAGAATTTTCCCCATTGTTCTGAAATTTGAGACTCCATATGCGTAATTCTTATTTTTCTACAAAAATACAAAAAAAAGAGAACTATGTATGCTTTTTTGTGTATAAATCGTATTTTTTTAATTCTTTTGCAACCTATAATCAATAAATAACGAGCAGAAAGATAGTGTGCAAAAAAAATAAGTAGAAAAAATTAGGCATTTTTCTTTGGTTATTTGATTTTTATTAAATACATTTGCGGTATCAAAACAGAAAAACGTAATACTAACATAAACATTTTAAAATCAAATTTACTATGGAAGTCAAAAAAATCATGCAAGACTTGGAGCAAAAGCATCCAGGAGAATTGGAATACTTGCAGGCAGTTCAAGAAGTGTTGGAATCAATCGAAGAGGTTTACAACCAACATCCAGAGTTTGAAAAAGCTCAAATCATCGAAAGAATGGTTGAACCTGATCGCATCTTCACTTTCCGTGTGACTTGGATCGATGACAATGGCAAGGTGCAAACCAACCTTGGTTATCGTGTTCAGTTCAACAGTGCGATTGGTCCATACAAAGGCGGACTTCGTTTCCACAAAGCAGTTACCCCATCAATGTTGAAGTTCTTAGGTTTTGAACAAACATTCAAGAACGCATTGACAACGCTTCCTATGGGTGGCGGTAAGGGTGGTTCAGACTTCGACCCAGTAGGCAAGTCGGATGCTGAAATCATGCGTTTCTGCCAGGCTTTCATGCTCGAATTGAGACACAACATTGGTCCTGATCAAGACATTCCTGCAGGCGACGTAGGTGTGGGTGGTCGTGAAATCGGCTACATGAATGGTATGTATCAAAAGCTCACACGTCAATATCACACTGGTGTTCTCACTGGTAAAGGTATGACATGGGGTGGTTCTATCTTCCGTCCAGAAGCTACTGGTTATGGTGCACTTTATTTTGCAGAACACATGCTTAAGAAAGCTGGCAAAGAAATGAAAGGTTTGAAACTTGCACTTTCTGGTTTCGGAAACGTTGCTTGGGGTGCTGCAAAGAAGGCTATCGAACTCGGTGCAAAGGTTGTTGCTATTTCTGGACCAGATGGTGTTTGTGCAATCCCAGAAGGTATTACGCCTGAAATGATTGACTATATGTTGGAAATGCGTTCTTCAAACCGCAACAAGGTTGAAGATATGGCTACCAAATTCCCAGAAAAGGCACAATTCACGGCTGGTAAGAAAGCTTGGAGCGTACCATGTGACATCGCCCTTCCTTGTGCATTCCAAAACGAACTTAGCGAAGACGATGCTAAGGAACTGAAAGCAAACGGTTGCTGGTGCTGCTGCGAAGTGTCAAACATGGGTTGCCAACCAGGTGCTATCCACTTCTTCCAAAAGAATGGCATGCTCTTTGCTCCTGGTAAGGCAGTGAATGCAGGTGGTGTAGCTACTTCTGGTCTCGAAATGACACAGAACGCTGCGCACTTGAGTTGGTCGGCTGACGAAGTTGACAGCAAGCTCCATTGGATTATGGAAAGCATTCACGAACAATGTGTTAAGTTTGGTACACAACCAGACGGAACCGTTGACTATGTTAAAGGTGCTAACATTGCTGGCTTCATGAAAGTGGCGCAAGCTATGTTGGAACAAGGTGTATACTAAGATAGTTCATTCTCTCCGTTTTCTGCCTATGAAATCTCTAGGCAGAAGCGGTTTAACACCGATGAGGCTATAAAAGTCTGATTGGGATTAAATACAAGGACTAAAGTTTCTTTATTTGAGTTTTCTCGATGAAGAATTACTTTGTGCTTGTCTCAAAAATAAAGGAGAATGCTGTCGATTAAATAATTTATAATGATAAAAAACAGAATTCTTCTTTCAATTTTTTTAGCGTTAGGAGGCTTTATCAGCTTGTCAGCTCAAAGTAGTGTGATAAGTGGTAAAGCCTCTTATTATAGCAATAGTTTGCACGGCCGCAAAATGAGCAATGGCGAACGCTATAATAGGAATGATTTCACTTGTGCACATCGATCGCTTCCTTTTGGAACAAAATTAAAAGTGACGAACACGAAGAATGGCAAAAGTGTCGTTGTGCGTGTTACTGATAGAGGTCCTTTCCACAGAAGTAGGGTCGTAGACCTTTCTTATGCTGCTGCGAAAGAGATTGGTATGGTTGCCAGTGGGGTGGGATATATAAAGGTGGAAGTGCTGCCAAAGACAACGGAAGTACCTTATGTTGCCGAACCATCAACCATCAAGATGCCAGAAATAGAATATGGTTTCGCAGGTGTGTGCTATGAATTTATACCCGAATGGAAAGAGCAAGGCAAAACCACTGAACCCAAGAAAATAGAGCGCAAGGCGGCGAAGCCAGAGAACGAAAAGAAAGAAACAAATGAACTACTGCCCTCGCCACGTTTGGAAGGAAAGCATCCAAAGTCTGTACAAACCCCTATTGCGTCAGATAAGAAAGTGGAGTCAAGCAAGAAAACTTCACAAGAAAAACGAGAAGATAAAAAATCTGGCGATTCAAAAACTTGGACGAATTTCTTTACACGCATAAAAGATGGTGTGGGGAGTTTGTTTGAGTAAGCTATGATTTTCAGAGAAAGGTTTATTTATAGGACTTATGAATAGTGATTATTTCTCTAAACATCAATGAAAAATGACTCAATTTCGTTTAGTGTAACTCTGTTTCATTTTCTTGTTTTAGCAAGCGTTCTCAAGGAGAATTGTTCGCTTTAGGTGAGTGTTCAGAAAACGATTACGTGCTGATTGCAAATTTCCAAAGGACGGCTGTCGCTATGGCAATGTAAAAACTTCGTTCCTTATTTTTCCGTTGCTCATTTGGCTTAATGAAAAAGTTGGTATTTTGCATTGTGAAGGTGTTTTTGTAAATTGTTTGTAATGAGATGTTTTTGAGTTGTTTAGAAGTGAGGTTCTAATTGAGCCACACTTGCGTTGTAACTAAGCCTTAGTTGTTCTTCAAATGAGCCTCAGTTAGATGGCAAGTGAGGTTTACTTATTTGCGTGGATAAATCTTTGTGCAACTCAATATACAGATGCTCTCTGTAGCTTATAGATAAATTTTTGAAAATTAGTAGTTTCCGCCGTAGGCTCGCACAGTCTTTGCGTTCGATTCTCTGTAAGAAGAAATAAGTGCTGCAACTATTGGTTTGTTTATCAGCAAATCAGATGCACCGATCGTTCATCCCTACGTGTGAGGTGTTATTTTTAGAAAATGACATAATAAAAATGCGTAAAAAGGTGGCGTCTGTCATATATTTTGTGTATTTTTGCAAAGCAAATCGCCATTCGGCTCTGCATTTAGCGACACATTTATGTTTCGTATAAGAAAATTAGACATATTCATAGTCAAGCAATTTGGCATGCTTTTCACAGGAACATTTTTCATCAGTCTTTTTGTATTGATGATGCAACTCTTGTGGAAATTTGTTGATGTGCTTATTGGTAAAGGACTTTCGCTGGATGTGTTGGCAGAATTCTTTTGGTATATGGCGATTTCGCTCGTGCCACAAGCCTTACCCTTGGCGGTTTTATTGGCATCGCTCATCACGTATGGAAATCTGGGTGAAAGTTCGGAACTCACTGCTATTAAAGCATCGGGTACTTCTTTGCTACAATCTTTCAGAAGTTTGATCGCAGTGAACATACTCATTACGTTGGCGTCATTTGTTTTTCAAAATTACATCGGTCCAGAAGCCAACTCAAAGATGGGACAATTGTTGCTTTCGATGAAGCAAAAGAGCCCAGAACTTGAAATTCCAGAAGGCGTTTTCTATAATGGAATTCCGCAGACCAACCTTTATGTGGAACGCAAAAATTTAGAAAACGGACATCTATACAACATCATGGTCTATCGCATGACCGATAGCTACGAAGATCAAGCCATTATTTTGGCAGATTCGGGTATGTTACAAGCAACTGCCGACAAGAAGCATCTCTTGCTCAATCTTTGGTCGGGACAGTGGTTTGAAAACATGCGTATGAACGATGTAGGCAACAGCGCAAGAGAACCCTATCGTCGGGAAACGTTTGGACACAAAAAGATAGTCATCGACTTTGATGCCGACTTTAATCTTGCCGATGTTGGCGGTGTGATGGGGAATGTGCGAGGAAAAGGCATTGCTAAATTGCATCAAGACAGAGACTCGCTCACACATGTGTTTGATAGTATTGGAAAGGAATACTATGATGAAGTGAAAGCGATTTACTACAAAGAGGCTGGATTGACGAAGAAAGAAAAAGTGCAGGCTCTTAAAATTGCAAGAGCCGAGCATTACGACATCGACTCTGCTTATGCAAAACTTTCTCCAGAAATGCGTAGATTAGTGGTGGAACGGGCTTTGACAACAGTGCAACAAGAAATTAGTGATCTGAATTTCAAGCGTATGATAACCAGTGATGGCGATCACTTTATTCGTCTGCACACAATAGAGGAAATTAACAAATATTTAGTAGCCCTAACTTGTTTAATTTTCTTCTTCATCGGCGCGCCTTTAGGAGCAATCATTCGTAAAGGTGGACTGGGAGTGCCTATTATCATTAGTGTGATAGTCTTCATCGTTTACTTTATTTTGCAGAACACAGGCTACAAGATGGCACGTTTGGGAACATGGGCAATTTGGTTTGGTATGGGACTTTCGCCCGCAGTGCTTATTCCCATTGCAACGTTTTTCACCTACAAGGCAAACAATGACTCGACGGTGTTTAATATGGAGGTCTATACAAATCTCTTCATGCGAATGTTGGGATTGAGAATGAAGCGACGCATTGATAGTAAGGAAGTTATTATTCATACGCCAGCATACAAGAAAGATGCAACCATCTTGGCACAGATAAATTCCGACCTCACCTTATATATAAAGGAGAAAAAACTCAAACGTTTACCCAACTTCGTGCGAACATTCTTTAAGTATGAACCCGATCGGAAGATTGCGCAAATCAGTGAAAGACTTGAAGAAGTTATCAAAGATTTGGGCAACACAAGAAATCAGCGGATAATTGCCGCCCTGAACGACTATCCCATCATAGCCGTGAAAGCGCATACACGTCCGTTTGAAAGACGATGGATGAACATACTTTCTGTGGTTTTGCTGCCAGTGGGAATGTTTCTATATATAAGAATGTGGCAATTTCGCATTCGTCTCTATAAAGATATAGAGACCATTGAGAGAACAAATAACCTGATCATTTCAGAAATCAGTAATCTATAATTAATTAATGTGTAACAGAAAGAAAGCATTGATGCTTTTCGTTGGAAAATAAAGATATGGAAAATTTCAAACTCAGTAGTATCGAAGATGCCCTGAAAGACTTCAAGGAAGGGAAGTTTGTGATCGTGGTCGATGATGAAGACAGAGAAAATGAGGGCGATCTCATTATGGCTGCTGAACTGATTACGCCTGAAAAGGTGAACTTTATGCTTAAAAACGCACGCGGTGTACTCTGTGTGCCCATTACGTTGGAACGCGCAAAGGAATTGGATTTGCCTCATCAAGTATCAAACAACACATCGGTTTTGAGCACACCTTTTACGGTAACGGTCGATAAATTGGAAGGGTGTTCTACGGGTGTGTCTACACACGACAGAGCGGCAACCATAAAAGCATTGGCAGATCCAAAGGCTACGCCTCAAACCTTCGGACGCCCAGGTCACATCAATCCGCTTTATGCACAAGACAATGGTGTACTTCGTCGCTCGGGACACACAGAAGCCGCTGTTGATCTTTGTCGTTTGGCAGGTTGTTATCCTGCGGGTGTTTTGATGGAAATTATGAATGATGACGGCTCAATGGCACGTATGCCAGATCTTATTATTAAGGCGAAAGAATGGGGGATGAAGATTATCAGCATCAAAGATATCATTGCCTATCGCTTACAAAACGAATCTAGCATTGAGGTAGGCGAAGAAATCGACCTGCCTACCGCAAACGGATCATTCCATTTTATTCCTTTCCGTCAGAAAAGCAACGGCATGGAACACATGGCACTTATAAAAGGAACATGGGAAAAGGAAGAACCTGTCCTTGTGCGAGTGCATTCTTCTTGTGCGACAGGAGATATTCTCGGTAGCAAAAAATGCGATTGTGGTGAACAATTGCAAAAGGCGATGCAAATGATAGAGCAAGAAGGTAAAGGCGTTATCATTTATATGCAGCAAGAAGGGCGCGGAATAGGTCTGATGAACAAAATCGCAGCCTACAAACTTCAGCAAGATGAAGGATTAGATACGGTTGATGCCAATATTCATTTGGGCTTTAAACCTGATGAAAGAGATTATGGTTGTGGTGCACAGATGCTCCGTCACTTAGGTGTTCGGAAGATGCGTTTGATGACAAACAACCCCACAAAACGCGTTGGATTAGAAGCCTACGGACTTGAAATAACTGAAAATGTGCCAATCGAAGTAAGTCCTAATCCCTTTGATTATCGTTATTTGAAGACGAAAAAAGAAAAAATGGGACATAATTTGCACTTATAAAGGATAAAACCGATAGTTAAACAAAAGATTTCGAGTTAAAAAAGATATTATTTTTAGATTTGAATGAAATAATGCAACAACTTTCTCGTTATTACTAACAAAAAGACTAACTCGGATGAAGAAATTTAAAGCCAATTCAGTCATTAGATCCCAAATGGATTGTTGTCGGTTGTTTGTGCAGGTTGATAGGCGTATTATCATAGATGTAACAAATTACTTTGAGGCGAAGCAACAGACAAGATGTCAGCAAAAAGTTGTTAGCTGTTGGGAAGCTAACCAGCAAACTAAAAGAAAGACTCTGCGGTCTGATGAGCGATTTGGCTTTTAATGTAGACAGAAATAGCAAAAAAACAATAGTTAAATCCTCTTAATTATAGTTTTAGTTGTTCAATATTTGCTATCTTTGCGGTTAATGTGAGCCGTTGGGTGGTGATGTTATACTGTCTAAAACTGCAATCGGTTTAAAATCAGAAAGATATTAACATTTCAAAATCATTAATAACTAAAAATTAAAATTTTATCAATTTATGGCAACTACAAAACAAAATGCAGCCCCACAAAAGAAATCAGAGGGCTTTAACGGAGTTAGAGGTGCATTCTGGATCATCTTGGTGTGCGCTGTTGTAGCATTTACATTGTTCTTTACATGGTTTGGAAACCCAATGCACTTCCAAGACCCTGAAACAATGTTGCACCCAGCTGACGTATGGGGTACTATCTATAAAGGTGGTATCGTTGTGCCTGTTCTTCACACATTGTTGCTCACAGTGCTTGCAATGTCTATCGAACGCTATTTTGCACTCAAGACAGCTTTCGGTAAAGGTGCGCTTCCTAAGTTCGTAGCTAACATCAAAACAGCACTTAATGCAAACGATATGGCAAAAGCAAACCAACTTTGTGATCAACAAAAAGGTTCTGTAGCAAATGTTGTTAAGGCATCTTTGAACGCATACAAAGATATGGAATCTGATGCAAACAGAGCTTTGAAGAAGTCTCAGAAGGTTGCTAAGATCCAACAAGCACACGAAGAAGCAACACAGCTTGAAATGCCTGTGCTCACAATGAACCTTCCAATCATCGCAACCCTCGTAACATTGGGTACGCTTACTGGTCTTCTCGGTACTGTGGTTGGTATGATCAAATCGTTCTCTGCTTTGGCATCTGGTGGTGGTGCAGACTCTGCTGCATTGTCTGAAGGTATCTCTGAAGCGTTGATCAATACAGCTTTTGGTATCGGTACTTCTTGGTTGGCAGTGGTTTCTTATGGTTACTTCTCTAATAAGGTAGACAAGTTGACCTACGCACTTGATGAAGTTGGTTATTCAATCGCTCAGACATACGAAGCAAACCACACAGACGAAGCTTAATTTTTGCTAACCCTTTAAATACATTATCACTATGGGTAAAGTAAAAGTTGAGAAAAAGGACACGTTCATCGATATGACCCCGATGTCGGACGTTATGACCCTGCTTCTTACTTTCTTTATGCTCACCTCAACATTCGTGAAGAGCGAGCCAGTGAAAGTAAACACCCCAGGTTCTGTGTCTGATATGAAGGTGCCAGAGAATGGTGTCTTGACAATTCTCGTAAGCCCCGAAAAAGGAGCAAACGGGAAACCTACTGGCGAAGGTCAGGTATTTATGAGCTACGACAATACGCATGAGTTGGCGCAAATCGTCGACATGGTCGCAAGTTTAACGCCCGAACAGAAGAAGACATTCGTGTCAGAATCAACTTTCGGAGTTCCACTCGATCAACTCGGAGCCTATTTGTCTAAGTCTGCAAAGGCACGTAGCGAAGAACTCCCTAAAATGGGTATTCCTCTCGATAGTATAGAAGGACAAGATATGACAGAATTCCAACAATGGGTGAACGCTGCTCGTCAGGTAAATCCAAAAGTTAGAATTGCTTTGAAGTCAGATGCTAATACTCCTTATGGTACCGTTAAAAAGGTAATGAGCGAACTCCAAGATATGGATGAAAGTCATTACTATATGATTACACAGTTGGACGCTAAAAAGGCTGCTGAAGCAGCATCGAAGGAGAACTAAGATATGGAAATGATGCAACAAGAACAAGGAGGCGGCGGAAAGCAGAAGAAAATGTCGACCCGTGTGGACTTCACACCAATGGTTGACATGCTGATGTTGCTGATCACCTTCTTTATGCTTTGTACCTCACTTAGCAAACCTTCAACGATGGAGCTTACAATGCCAAGTAACGACAAGAACCAAAATGAGGCAAATAAAAATGAGGCCAAAGAGTCTCACTCTATTACCATCTTTATTGGTGAAGGTGACAAGATTGTTTATGGTGAAGGTAAACCACAATTAGACAATCCCGCTTGGTTAAAGGCTGCCGATTGGAGCACCAATAGAACAGGTATCCGTTATGTCTTGCAACACAAAACTGTTGATGATGGACGCAGCATTCCTTATGAAGATATGCGCATCGCAATGCAAGAGCTTCAAAAGAAAAAGGCTGCAAATCCTGCGGCTTATCCTGATAGCATCTATCACGCAGAAGTGGCAAGCATCAAAACGGGTATGATTAATGGTAAGAAAGTTCCGACGATGACTGTAATCATCAAGCCTACTGATAAGGCATCTTACAGTCGTCTCGTAGATATTCTCGATGAAATGCAAATTTCATATATTGGAACTTATGTCATTGATAAGCTATCTGATCAAGAGAAAACCTTGCTAAGAGCAAAAGGCTTTCAAGCTTAATCAGTGATGTATTAACAATTAAAGATTAAGAAACAATGTCAAAAATAGATTTATGTGATCCCAAATGGGTCGACATGGTGTTTGCCGATAAGAACAAGGCTTATGGAGCTTATGAGCTTCGTAAAACTGTTTCAAGTCGAAACGTCAAGTCATTAGCTATTCTGCTTGTTGCTGCATTTCTTGGAGGTGGATATCTTGCATATCAGGTGAAGAAACATAACGATGAACTTGCAGCTCAAGAAGCTTATGCAGCCAAGATGGAATTGGCAGCACTTGCCGAAGCTAAAAAACAGCAAGAAGCGCGTAAGAAACAACAAAAGAAGGAAGAACCAAAGAAGGTTGAACCTGAAAAGATTGTTCCTGAAACGCGTGCTACAGTGAAGTTTACTGCACCTGTTATTAAAGACGACAAGGATGTGAAGGAAGAAATGCCACCTATGGTTCAGATGAATAAGGAAACCAAAGCGGTTGGTATTGAAAACAAGGAAGGTACTGACAATCGTGTAGACGCTGCGGAACGTACTACGGTTGCGACACCTGAACAAGTTGTTCCTAAGATTGAAAAGCCTGTGGAAGAAGCTCCTAAAGTTGAAGCTCCAAAGGAAGATATCGAAAAGAAGATCTTTACTGTTGCTGAGCAGATGCCAACTTTCAAGGGCAATGTGAACCAATGGCTTTCAAACAATCTTCAATATCCTGCAGTTGCGCTTGAAAACGAAATACAGGGACGTGTAATTGTAAAGTTCGTCGTAGGTCGTGATGGTAGTGTTAGCCAAGCACAAGTGGTGCGTGGTGTAGACCCTGCACTTGATCGCGAGGCACTCCGTGCGGTGAACAGTATGCCAAAGTGGAACCCAGGTATGAACAATGGACAACCTGCAAACGTTTGGTTTACACTTCCTGTAACTTTCAAATTGCAATAAGCTATTAATTGTATGAACAGATCCACATTCTACATCATAGTAGGATTCATTCTATCACTTTCTTTCTTCTCCTCTTGTGGGGAGAAGAAACGAAAGGATGGACGCACTGATACTCCCATTTCTGGCACTATCAAGTTTGCCGCTGATGAGAGTTTTAGTCCTTTTATTGAGGAAGAACTACAAGTTTATCAATATCGTTATCCTCAAACCCATCTTTTGCCAGTGTATACCGATGATAACGCTGGTATGAAGATGTTGCTCGACCTTAAGGTCAATTTGTTCTTTACATCGCATGGACTTCAAAAAGGTGAAGACGCCATATTGCGTGGCAAAGGACCTATTCCTTCTGTTTTCCCAGTTGGATATGATGGAATAGCATTGATTATTAATAAGAGTAATCTCGATTCTTGTATTACAGTGAACGATGTGAAGCGTTTATTGACAGGTGAGGTTACAAAATGGAACCAGCTTTATCCTCATTCTGATAAGGGAGCAATAGAAGTTGTGTTCGATAACAAAGCTTCTGCAACATTGCATTTTGTTGTAGATTCTATTTTGGAAGGAAAGAATATAAAGAGTCAGAACATCGTTGCAGCAAAGAATAGTAAGTCTGTAATAGATTATGTTCATAAAACTCCGAATGCCATAGGTGTCATAGGTTCTAATTGGTTGAACGATAAACGTGATACCACCAATGTTACTTTTAAAAAAGATATTCGTGTAATGGCCATCTCAAAGGCGGATGTTGCAACAGATTATAATAGTTGGCAACCTTACCAAGCCTACTTACTTGATGGACGCTATCCATTTGTTCGCACCATTTATGCTATTGTTGCCGATCCGCACAAGGCTTTACCTTGGGCATTTGCAAACTTTGTAGCAGGTCCGATCGGGCAGAAAATCATTTTTAAGACGGGATTATTACCCTATCGTGCAAATATAAACATTCGTGAAGTAGAGGTGAAGCAAGAGTGATGTGTGAGCATATTTCCTTTGTAATTGCAAGATATTTTTGAGTTCAGCACAGAGTATTCAAGTGTTTCTTGTGCTTAGGAAAGGAGGCATCTTTACGAAAAACTATTTGAAACTGAAAATATTTAAATTATGAATACAAAAAAATATATACTCGCTGGAGCGTTGATGCTAAGCTTATCAACTTCCACATTTGCGCAAAGTACAGATTATATCAATGCACTGAACCCCATTATCAATGCTATCGAAACAGCACCTAACGATGCAAAAGCAATCAAAGATTTGGTGAAGAACTACCAAAAAGTTTACAAGAAAGATGAAAAGGCACTCGTTGCTTTAGGAAATGTTTTCTTGGCACATCGTGATTACACGGAAGCAACCAATATTGCTAACCTTGTGGTGAACAATAAGAAGATGAATGGAAGCGAAGGTTATTTGCTTTTGGGCGACATTGCAGCCCTTCAAGATAGCATTGGAAATGCTGGTGGAGCTGCAACACATTATCAGATGGCAATCAATCTTGATCCACACAACATTCAAGCCTACGAGCGTTATGCAAAGGTCTATCGCCATATTAATTCTGATCTTGCTGTTCAGAAGTTGGAAGAACTTCGCAAAGTGAAACCAGACTATCCTGTCGAAGCTACAGCTGCAGAAATTATGTTGGGTGATGGGAAATACACCGAAGCATTAAGCTGGTATGAAAAAGCTAATACTGCACATCTAACAGAGGATAATTTCTATAAATATAGCTATACAGCTTACATCTGTCAGAAATATGACAAGGCTGTTCAAGTAGCTAAACTTGGTTTGCAAAAATTTCCTTCAAGCGAATATATTGCGCGTGTAGGAATGATGGGTGCAACAGAAGCAAAACAATATACTGATGCGCTCAACTATGCAAAAATCATGTTTGATGGTAAAGGAAAGAAGGTGGCAAACGACTATGCTGTTTATGGTAAGGCGTTGGCAGGTAATAACCAATATGATGCAGCTTTGCAAAATCTTAACAAAGCCCTTGAATTAGATCCAAACAACTTGGAACCACTGAAAACCATTGCTGATGTTTATACCGCACAAGGCAATAGCGATCAGGCTTTGGAAGTGTTGCAAACCTACTTGACAAAGAACAAGAAAGCCAATTCTAATGACTGGGCAAAGCTCGCACAAGCCTATATGGAAAAGGCAGAAAAGGCAACTGATACCACAGTGAAGTATGCCGCACTTGATAAGGCTATCGAGGTTTACGACCAGATGGTTGCGAAGTTCCCATCTATTTCAGATTGGATTTGGTTGAATCAAGCAAGTGCCGCACAGATGAAGAACGATCCTGATAAAGTGGCAGATATTTACATGAAAGTAGCTGCTTTTGAAGAGGCAAAACCGACACTGACAGCCGATGCAAAAAGCTATTTGGAACAAGTCTACTATGGTCTTGGCTATTATCATTCAAAGAAAGGTAACAAGGCTACCGCTGATGAATACTTCAAGAAAGTGTTGGGCGTAAATCCTAATCATGAACATGCTAAGAAAGCTTTAGGCTTGTAAATATACGATTTTTCAATTCAAAGTTTTCATATTTGTACTCTATAAGGGCTACTTCTTTCGAGGAGTAACCCTTTTTTTGGATAAAAAATTTAATAGGATAGGTTAAACCCCAATCGGTCATTAGACCGAGAGAGCTTTCTTTTTGTCTTATTTATTCCCTTACCAATATCTTGCAGCTACTTGTCGGCATCTTCTTCTGCGTTTTATCTTGAAGTAGCCCGCTACATCTGCGATAAAACGCAGAAC
>JALFSW010000056.1 GCA_022779305.1 Prevotella sp.
ATGTCCGTAACTTGCTCTTTCATAGGTATAAAGGTACAAAAAATATCTCAAATACGCAAGAAAACAAGCGATTTATGATAGCCTTTTATAAGATTTTTGAAGAGAAAGTATTGACTGGTCACTACCGCTGAATAGTTACATAGAAGATATAAAAAGTTAAATAAACGTAACGTTGTCGAGATTTTACGGCTTTTATTTGCATTCGCTATTAAATAATGAGTATCTTTGCAGACCGATTATTACAGAGGGTACACTTAGAGCCCTCAGTGCGAGTTGTGTTAATAGTGTGCGTTTTTGGCCGAACGGCACGGTTAGTGAATCACTTGCGCAAAAAATAGAAAACGTTTTTTAGTAGTAAAATTTTTAAACATTTAAAATGAACACTTTAAGTTACAAGACTATTTCCGCTAACAAGGAAACAGCCAAGAAAGAGTGGGTAGTAGTAGACGCTACGGATCAAGTAGTGGGTCGTTTCTGCTCTAAGGTTGCTAAATTGTTACGTGGTAAGTACAAGCCAAACTTCACTCCTCATGTCGATTGTGGAGACAATGTAATCATTATCAATGCTGGAAAGGCATATTTTACTGGTAAGAAAGAAACTGATAAGGTTTACACACGTTACACGGGTTATCCTGGTGGTCAGCGTTTTAACACACCTGCACAACTTCGCAAGAAGCACAATGGTGTAGATAAAATGATTCGTCACGCAGTGAAAGGTATGTTGCCAAAAGGGCGTTTGGGGCGTGCGATACTTGACAACCTCTACATTCTCGAAGGAACAGACCTCAAAGGTCTTGAAGCACAAAAGCCCAAGGCAATAGACATTAACCAGTATAAATAATAGATAAGGTATAAAAATGGAAGTAATAAACACTATTGGACGCCGTAAGAGCGCAGTTGCTCGTGTATACCTTTCAGAAGGTACCGGTAAGATTACAATCAATAAAAAAGACATTACTGAATTTTTCCCATCAGCAATTCTTCAGTACGTGGTGAAGCAACCACTGCAATTGTTGGGTGTTGAAGGTCAGTATGATATTAAGGTGAATGTCTATGGTGGCGGTTTCACAGGTCAGAGCCAAGCTGTTCGTTTGGGCATTGCTCGTGCGCTTGTTGAAGTTAATCCAGAAGACAAAAAGAACTTGAAGGATCACGGATTCCTTACACGCGACAGCCGTAAGGTTGAACGTAAGAAGCCAGGTCAGCCCAAAGCACGTGCTCACTTCCAGTTCAGCAAGCGTTAATCTATTTGGTTTATATTTATGTGTATGTGGGTGAAAGAGAGGGCAATGTGCTTTCGGCATAGCTCGCAACCTACGCCATAATATAAAAATAAAGACGAAACGCAAAGGTTTAGTATCTAAATCAGTGAGACTTCTTTATCGGGGGACTACCCACTGATTGATTCTAAAAAGCATGGCGGAGCTTATTCGTCAAGACAGAATTTAAAAAGAAAGTAAACAAACAAAAACAAAGAAAATGTCAAGAACAAATTTTGACCAACTATTGCAAGCAGGTTGTCACTTCGGACACCTCCGTCGCAAATGGAATCCTGCAATGGCTCCTTATATCTTTATGGAACGCAATGGAATCCACATCATCGATCTTCACAAAACTGTAGCAAAAATCGACGAAGCTGCAGAAGTGCTCAAAGGCATTGCTAAGAGCGGAAAGAAGATTTTGTTCGTCGCTACTAAAAAACAATCTAAGGAAGTGGTTGCCGAAAAGGCTGCGACTGTTAATATGCCATACGTAAACGAGCGTTGGGCAGGTGGTATGCTCACCAACTTCCCTACCATTCGTAAGGCTGTTAAGAAAATGACGAACATCGACAAGTTGATGAACGATGGTACATTCTCAAACCTTTCAAAGCGTGAGCTTTTGCAAATCTCACGTCAGCGTGCAAAGTTGGAAAAGAACCTTGGTTCAATTTCTGATCTTACTCGTTTGCCTTCAGCACTCTTTGTGGTCGATGTAATGAAAGAACACATTGCTGTGAAAGAAGCAAATCGTTTGGGCATTCCTGTATTCGGTATCGTGGACACCAACTCTGATCCAAAGAACATTGACTACGTTATTCCTGCAAACGATGATGCAAAAGACTCTGTTGAAGCAATCTTGAACGCATGCTGCGCTGCGATTGCAGAGGGTTTGGAAGAACGCAAAGTGGAAAAAGCTGATGAAAAAGCGGCTGCCGAACAGGCAGAAGAGGCTGCAGACGTAAAACCAAAGCGTGCGGCTCGCAAGGCAGAGGCTAAAGAAACAGAAGCACCAGTTGCTGAATAAGCATTTTAATTAGAAAAGCTAATTGGGCATTGGTGAACGCTTATGAGCCTCTATCTGGAACTCATTATCGCTCATCAATGCCCATATTATTTTATCCATAAACTGAAAAGAAAACAAAATGGCTGTATCAATTGAAGATATAAAGAAACTCCGCGCTATGACTGGCGCAGGTCTTGCAGACGTAAAGAAAGCACTTACTGAGGCTGATGGCGATTTCGACAAAGCAAAAGAATTGCTCCGCGAACGTGGTTTGGCTATCGCTGCAAAACGTTCTGACCGCGAAACTTCAAATGGTTGTGTACTTGTGAAAGCGGCTGATGGCTTTGCAGCAATGGTAGCAGTGAAGTGTGAAACAGACTTCGTGGCTAATGGTGCAGATTTCGTTGCTATGGTACAAGAAATTCTTGATGCTGCGGTGGCTGCAAAAGCGCAAAGCATTGATGAAGTGAAGGCATTGAAGTTGGCAAATGGCGAAGATGCTGCAACAACAGTGCAACAACGTTCAGGTATCACGGGAGAAAAGATGGAAATTGATGGATACAATTTCCTCACCGGTGAAAACCTTTCTGTTTATGACCACATGGGTCGCCACACCTTGGCAACACTCGTGCAATTGAACAAGAACAATGAAGAAGCTGGACACAAGATTGCTATGCAAGTAGCTGCAATGAAGCCAGTGGCATTGAATGAAGCATCTGTTCCACAATCTGTGAAAGACGAAGAATACAAAGTTGCTGTTCAAAAAACAAAAGAAGAGCAAGTGGAAAAGGCTGTGGTTGCTGCCATTAAGAAGGCAGGTGTGAATCCTAATCTCGTTGACTCAGATGACCACATTGAGTCTAACATCAACAAAGGATGGCTCACTCGTGAAGATGCTGATAAGGCTATCGAAATCAGAAAGACCGTTGGTGCAGAAAAAGCTGCCAGCTTGAACGAAGCAATGATCGAAAACATCGCAAAAGGTCGTTTGAACAAGTTCTTCAAAGAAAACTGTTTGGTTGACCAAGAATTCCAATTCAGCGATGGTGACAAAATCAATGTTGCAGACTGGTTGAAAGCACAAGACAAAGAATTGGAAGTGGTAGACTACAAGCGTTTCACCCTTTCTGCAGAATAAACATTTGTCAAGTTCGATAGCAAGGGAACGAAACGGAGTTGTACTAAACGAAGTTGAACCTTTTTGAGGACTTTTGAACAGAAAGACGCGAAAAGGTTCTCAGCATAATAGACAAAACTATAGGGTTATAGGAGACAGCCGATGTACTCCCATAACCCTATGTTGATTATCAAATTTAGGGGAATGAAAATATTTGCAGTCGGTCAAAATTATTTTGAGCACAATAAAAGTTTAAAAGCATCGTTATCTAAAACAGAAACTCCAGTGATCTTTATAAAGCCCGATTCAGCATTATTGAAAGACCATAAGCCCTTCTTTATTCCTGATGGTTTGGGAAGGATAGAGTATGAGGCTGAAGTGGTTGTGCGGATTTGCAGATTGGGGAAGAGTATTCCAGAGAGATTTGCCCATCGCTATTATGATGCTGCGACGGTTGGCATAGATTTCACGGCACGCGATTTGCAAAGCAAGTTGAAAGCGCAAGGGCGTCCATGGGAACTAGCAAAAGGTTTTGATGGTGCGGCAGTGATAGGCGAGTGGATTGAAAAAGAGAAATTCCATGATCTCCAGCAACTTCAATTCCACCTTGATGTTAACGGAACGAAAGTGCAACAAGGTTATACGGGCGATATGTTCTATAAGATAGATGAGATTATCAGCTACATTAGCCAGTATTTTACGCTAAAAACAGGCGACCTTTTATACACAGGATGTCCTGCTGCTTGTGCGCAAGTGCATATTGACGACCATTTAGAAGGCTACTTGGAAGAAAGAAAAGTGCTTGATTTTTATTGCAAATAAGTTTTTTTCTGTTTCTCATGAATTATCTTTCGCCTTGAAAAGAAGGTACTGGACGATGGAGAAGAAAGATTTCGGGAAGCCAAACAAAAATTAGATTAAAATGAAGACAATGAAGCGAACCATACTTAGTGTTATATGTTTGTTGCTGTGTGTTATTGCCAACGCACAAGGTCAGCGTTTCTTTAATCTTACGGTTGAAGACATCAAGATAGACACGGTGCTTCCACGCTTTGCTTATTCCATTCCGTTGGGAGTGAACTATGCCGATTCTGTCTATGAGTTGGAAATAAAGTATCCAGAGTTTATGCCATTGAGTAAACTCGATGAGGAAAAATTGAATCGTTTGTCAAGCGAGAAACTGCCAACGCTCCCACAGATTGAACACCAAATTTTGGTAAATCGGAAGTCGGGTTCATTGTCATTCTCATTGCTCCCAATAGTTGAACGTGATGGAAAGAAGCAATTTTTAGTGAGCTTCATGGTTGCCCTCACCTCAAAACCCATTTTAAAGGGACGAAAAGTACAAGGCTATCGTGCAGCTACGCCAACAAATGAAGATGATATCTATGTGCATCAGTCTGTTTTGGCAAATGGACGATGGGCAAAAATTCGTATACCAGAGAGTGGAATTTATAACTTAACACCAGAACTCATACGTCAGGCAGGTTTTTCAGACATGAAGAAAGTGAAACTTTATGGCTATGGCGGCAATCTGCAAAACGAAGAAATTCAAACTGATCGGCTCATTCAAACTGATGACCTTAAAGAAATTCCCACGTTGCTTTTGAGTGGGAAACGCCTTTTTTATGGGAAAGGAACGGTGAGCTGGGCAACGAAAACAACGGTCAAGCGCACCCGAAACCCTTATTCTGAATACGGATATTACTTCTTAACAGAAAGCGATAGCGAACCCTTGTATTTAGATTCTCTATCCTTTATGGAGCAGAGCTATCCGATGAATGAAGATTATCATTCGTTGCATGAAATAGACAATTTCAGTTGGTATCATGGAGGTAGAAATCTTTTTGAAAATACTCCTATTTCGGTAGGCAATTCTAAGACTTATACATTAAAAAATCCAACTGGTTCTACGATTGGCTCGTTTGGTATCGGTATTACAACAGGAAAGTACACAACGACTGTGGAAGTTTCTGTTAACGGGGAGTTTCTTGATAATATCACCATTCGTCCGAGCGATTCTTATGATTTTGGTTTTGAAGCAGAGCGTGTTTATGATTTGACAAATCTCCGTCCCACAGATTCTATAACAATAAAAACAATTGCTGGAGGACCAGCACGCCTCGATTATCTCTCGATGGCTTATGAAAACCCTCGTCCTGCTCCCAACTTAAAAAACGGAAGTTTTCCCGTTCCAGAATATGTGCATAACATCACTAATCAAAATCTTCATAGCCATCAACCCGTTGATATGGTGATTATCATCCCAACGAGTCAGAAGCTCTTGGGTGAGGCACAACGTTTAGCAAAGTTTCATGAACAGCGTGATAAAATGTCGGTGCGCATTGTGCCAGCCGATGAATTATACAATGAGTTTTCAAGTGGAACGCCCGATGTTATGGCTTATCGCCGTTATATGAAAATGCTCTACGATCGTGCTACGACAGCAGAAGAAATTCCTCAGTCACTCCTTCTCTTTGGAGATTGCGTGTGGGATAATCGTATGCTCACACCCGAAAATAGAGTGCTTGATCCGAATGATTATTTGCTTGCCTATGAAAGCGAAAACTCATTCAGCCAAACTGATTGTTTTGTGAACGATGGTTGGATTGCGTTGATGGATGAGGGTGAGGGAGTGAATTTGCAAAGTCGTGATACAGAAGATATTGGTGTGGGTCGCTTCCCCGTTGTTACTGCATCGGATGCTAAGATAATGGTTGATAAGACAATAGCCTATGCCGAAAATAAAAATGCAGGCTATTGGGAAAATATCATTATGTTCATGGGGGATGATGGTGACAATAATCTTCACATGAGCGACATCAATGCGACGGCAGATGAGATTTCAAACACCTATCCAGGCTATCAAGTTAAGAAAGTGCTTTGGGATGCCTATACCAGAGAAACATCTTCAACGGGACACAGTTATCCCGCAGTGAGAAATCTCATTCTTCAACAACAAGCACAAGGTGCGCTCATTATGGATTATGGTGGGCATGGTTCAGAACTTCAGATTTCGCACGAGGCAGTATTGCGCATTAGCGATTTTTCTAATTTCACCAATACGAATTATCCGCTTTGGATCACTGCAAGTTGCGACATTATGCCTTTCGACTCGAATACAAACACCATTGGGGAAGAAGCCTTGCTCAATGGGAAAGGGGGGACGATGGCGTTTTGGGGAACAACCAGAACTGTATATGCCAATTATAATGCAGCTATCAATACAGCTTTCTTGAAGCATGTGCTTAGTTACGAAGATGGTAAACCCATCACCCTTGGTGAGGCGCAACGCTTGGCAAAGGTGGAAATGATTGACAAGAAGAAAGACCTCACCCGTAATAAACTTCAATATTCTTTGCTTGGCGACCCAGCTCTGCGCTTAAATCTTCCTGAATTGTCAGTGGTTATTGATACGATAAATGGTCTTCCTGTGGGTGGTAATACGAAAATTACACTCAAGGGTGGGTCGATTGCAAAAGTGAAGGGACGTATTCTTAAAGCGGGCACACAAGCAAATGATTTCAACGGACTTATGGGTGCTACTGTGCGAGATACACGAGAATATATTCTTTGTAAGAAACAAGACACAAACACACGTTCGGCTTTTGGTTTTTATGACAGGCAGAAAGTGCTTTATAATGGTACTGACAGTGTGAAGAATGGAGCATTTTCCTTTTCTTTTGCTGTGCCAGTAGATTTGAATTATTCAGAAGGAACAGGGCTTATTAACATCCATGCTGTAAACAATGCAAAAACGCTGATGGCGCATGGTTCGGAAGAAAAATTCTATATCAATGGCACAGAGGAGGTGAACAATGACTCCATTGGACCTTCTATTTATTGTTATCTCAACAATCCATCATTTGTCAATGGGGGAAATGTAAATCTTACGCCTTATTTCTATGCAGAGATAACAGATAATGATGGAATCAATGCCGCTGGCAACGGAATAGGACACGACATACAACTCACGATTGATGGGAAAATGGAATGGACGTATAACCTCAATGATAATTTTCAATTTGATTTTGGGTCTTACACCAAAGGACATACATTCTTTAAGATACCAGAACTTCCCGAAGGTCGCCATCAACTTAAATTCCGTGTATGGGATATTCTCAATAACTCTTCTACGGCTACGCTCAATTTCAATGTCGTAAGAGGAATGACGCCAGAAATAGAAAATGTGAGTTGCACGATAAACCCAGCTTCAACGCAAACCACATTTGTTGTTACACACAACTATTTGGGTTCAAATGTTAATATAGAAATAGACGTGTTTGACACTACTGGAAGACTGCTTTGGACGCATGCCGACCTTGGTGTTTCTACCACTTCAGCCTATGCTTTGGATTGGGATTTGACAACAAGTGCAGGTGCACCGCTAAAGACGGGTGTGTATCTTTATCGAGTGCGACTCACCGTTGATGGAGCAACCAAAGAATCAAAAGCAAAGAAACTCATTGTGATAAACAATAATTAAGCAACTTCTTGCGTTTATTTCTACAAGAAGTGTTCTTCAACAAAGAAAGTGGGCAATGCGAAGTAATACAAAACCTTGCATTGCTCAGCACAAAGAAAACGCTTTTTCTTTTGAAGACGCTTTGTATCAAGGCAAAATAAACAACCATTAATTTCTAAAAGTAAAACAAGTATTTCACGCATTCAACCCTATTGCAGAACCTATGTGTCACACTGCAACCATCGTATTGCGACAATGAAATCTCTAATTGACGACAATGACAATGAATAAAACATTTAGAATATTTGCATCTGTTTTCCTATCGCTTGTAGTGGGAAACGCCTTTGCTCAAATCGACAAACGCGATATCTTTAATCCTGTAAACCATGCTGTAACTTCTCAGATGATAGCACCCGATGCGCGTGCCGCAGGTATGGGAGACGTAGGTGTTGCCACCGATCCAGATGTTTATTCTCAATATTGGAATCCCGCTAAATTTCCTTTTGCCATATCGCGTGCTGGTGTTTCATTGAACTATACGCCATGGCTTCGCCAATTGGTCAATGATATGGACTTGGCGTATCTAACGGGCTATTATCGCATAGGTGATTACAGCGCTGTTTCAGGATCGTTGCGTTATTTCTCATTGGGTGAAGTGCACACAAATACCTCTCAAGATGGAACATCTATGACCATCAAACCCTATGAAATGTCTGCCGATGTGGGTTATTCTCTGATGTTAAGCGAAAAATTTTCGTTAGGAGCGGCAATACGTTGGATTTATTCGGATCTGACCTATAACTTCAATGAAGAAACAACGCCAGGTTCTGCATTTGCAGCCGACATATCGGCTTATTATCAGAATTACATCAACATGGGCGACCGTGAATGTCAATTGGGTTTAGGTTTGAACATCTCTAATATAGGTTCAAAAATCACCTTTGGAGGCGATAATCGTTCCGAATTTATCCCTACCAATTTGCGATTAGGGTTTGCTTTGATGATACCAGTTGATGAGTTCAATCGTTTCACAATTTCCGCAGATGCCAACAAACTCTTAGTGCCTACTTATCCAAAGCGCAAGGAAAACGAGGCTGAAACCGATTATCAAGATCGTTTGCAGCGCGAATATTACGATATTTCTTCCATCTCGGGCATCTTTAAAAGCTTTGGCGATGCACCCAATGGCTTTTCAGAAGAATTGCAAGAAGTGCAGTGGAGTCTTGGGGCAGAATATGTTTACCACGATCAGTTCTCTGTGCGTGCTGGCTATCATCACGAAAGCGAGAACAAAGGAAATAGAAAATATTTCACGGTTGGTGCTGGTTTCAAGATGAGCGTTTTTTCGCTTGATGCAGGTTATGTGATTGCAACGGCTAAAAGTAATCCGCTTGACCAAACTTTGCGCTTCTCGCTTTCCTTTGATATGGATGGTATTAAAGACCTTTTTAGCCGTCGATAATAAGCTGAATCTTGTGAATATGCAGGAAGAAAGAAATCATAAGCGACCTAAGATGCGCGTCGGTATGGGTTATGACATTCATAAACTTGTTGAGGGGCGTGCGCTGTATTTGGGAGGTATCAAAATTGACCACCATGTAGGATTATTGGGACATAGTGATGCTGATGTATTGATTCATGCCATTTGTGATGCCTTACTTGGTGCAGCCAATATGCGTGATATTGGTTATCATTTCCCTGATAATTCTGATGCTACGCTTGATATGGATTCTAAAATCATTCTTCGTCAAACGATTGAACTTCTGCAAGCTAAAGGTTATCGAGTAGGCAACATTGATGCAACTATTTGTGCCGAACGTCCGAAGATTAATCCATATATTCCCGCTATGCAATCTTGTATGGCAAAAATCATTGGTTGCGATCTTAACGATATATCCATCAAAGCCACCACTTCAGAACGAATGGGCTTTGTGGGCAGGGAAGAAGGAATGGCAGCTTATGCCGTTTGCTTGTTAGAACAGCTATAAAGTGTCTTTCATCACCCATAAGGGGGATTCAAAAATATAGGATGAATGGACATTTGAGAGACTTAAATTTCTCAAATGTCCATTCATCCTATATTTTTATATATTGCTGTCCGGTAAAACTTAAATAGCCTATAAATCCTTGCGGAATTGCCTTTATATAGGTAATTCCGCATTCTTTTTTGAAATCCAAGCCCCCTAATCAAATAAATCAAGTTCTTTTGGTGGTGCATTTGCCTTTTCT
>JALFSW010000068.1 GCA_022779305.1 Prevotella sp.
TTTTCTTTTTGCAACACTAAGATAAGTGAAAATTCTGACATGGCAAAATCCTGGGCAACTTTTTGTTGCTCAGGAACTTATAAATAAAGTTAAATTATAGTGTTGCGGAATTAAGGTTTCCGTAACTTTGTCCTCGGTAATCATAGCGATTTTTGTTTGTAATTCTTTGTATTTCAATACTATAAAGTTATAACAAATTTCGCTAATCACCAAATTTACAAGGACTTATAATTCGTCGAACTCACGTTAATATAAAAAAAATGTCTATTTTTGCCCTTGATATTAATAATCCCAGCGAGGTGTTATACATGGCTCAGCCTTGTACAGATCGCCCACACCTTTAATATTTATAAACAATAATACACTAAGTTTAAGGCAGTATATCGGTGTTTACAGAAACCTAGATATAAAGTATGAAAAAGAAAAAACTATTTTTTGTTTTAATGCTACTATTGGTAGCATTCTTTGCTCGTCCTGCATCGGCATTGGAGCAAGAAAAAGAAGCCTATGTTGTAAATAATGGCGAAATACTTTCGTTTTATTACGACACACAAAAGGCAATGCGCACTGGTTCTGTGTATGGCATTGACGAAACAAAGGTAGAAAACTATTGGACTATGCCTGTTTGGGGTGGAACATCTGGTAAGACGATCACATTAGTTGTGTTCGATGCCTCATTTAAGGACTACTGCCCAAAATCTACGGCTACTTGGTTTAAAGACTTGGTAGAATTAAAGAAAATAGAAGATTTTGAGAACCTTAATACTTCAGAGGTAACAAATATGATTGGTATGTTCCAGAACTGCAGTTCGCTGACTTCCCTTGATATTTCTAATTTTGACACGAAGAATGTTACGAATATGAAATCTATGTTTGCTGGTTGCAAAAGTATTGCGCTGATAATTCATCTTACTGAAAGATTTACATAAAAAAAATGAGACCTCGGTGAAATCTCCATTTACTCTCTCTAAACCACCCCAATATATGTGTTGGAACATCTCTCTAAATGGAATTTTGCAAAGGTCTCGAAATATTAACAAATAATCCAAAAACAAGTATGAAAAAAATTCTTTTTCTTATCCTATCAATTGTGCTCATGACGCAAGCAAATAATGTCCAAGCACAGAAAATCACTGTTGAACAAGCTAACGGAAGTGTTAGTTTTTTTCAAGACCTCAACAAAGCCATTCTCGCAGCAAGTGACGGGGCTTCGATTTATCTTTCTGCAGGTAACTATATGCTGAATGATTCTGTAAAAATAAGTAAGCGCATCAATCTTTTTGGTGTGGGCTATAATTCTAAAACAGAAGGAGGAATTTCTTTTATCGCTGGAAATATCCATTTAAACACTGGTTCAGATGAGAGCGTGATTATGGGGGTATATGT
The DNA here is from genome assembly GCA_022779305.1 of Prevotella sp. Lineage (GTDB taxonomy): Bacteria > Bacteroidota > Bacteroidia > Bacteroidales > Bacteroidaceae > Prevotella. The sequence goes on from JALFSW010000068.1 coordinate 1,387, forward strand.
TCAAGGAGATATCAACATTGGATATGATGGAAGCGTGCATAATATTTTAATAAAATACTGCAAAATTTCTGCTAACATCTCGGGACACTCTAGCTATAAGCATACAGGCATAAACATAAACCAATGTAACGTAGAGAGCATTTATGCAAACGGTAGTCCTTTCATCATAACAAATTGTATTATAAGGTATCGTATTTATGCGGTCCATGGTGGGAAGATAAGCCATAACACGCTAACATATAATAGCAGTAACTATAACATAGAGAATTGTGTCAATTCTATCATAGAAGACAATATATCTTTTTCCTTTATTAGCGGTACTTCCGAATTAATGAAAAACAATTTCGGCCGTGACGGAGTGACTTTTGTTGATGCAGCCAATGAAGACTACCGATTGACAGACGATTCTCAAGGAAAGAATGCAGCACTAGACGGAACAGATGTAGGAGCTTACGGAGGCAGCGGATTTAATCCCATGGGAAGTTCGCCTGCGCCACGTGTTGTGTTGAAATCAATACCAAGCGAAACAGATGCCGACGGAAATCTAAAGATTAGAATAAAAGTGATCAAGCCATAAGCCCATGCGATTGGTTACAAGACAGCAAGAAAAGAACATGTTACGAAAAATAAAAATCTTCTTGGTTTTCTTTTTGTGCGTTACACTGACAATCGTCAAGGCACAAACGATAACAGGTTGCAGCTATTGGTTCGACAATGACCCATCCACCATGCGCAACCTCTCAGGGTTGTCGCTCTCTGACAAGGAAGAAGCCAAATTAAGCCTTGACCTTTCAGGGCTTTCGCCAGGAATGCATACATTGAATGTGAGGTTTAGGAATTCAAATGGCACCTATTCTGCCGTTGAATCGGCTTATTTCTTTAAACAAGAAAACTATAATGGCTATTCAAATTACATTGAATATTGGTTTGACAACAATCGGTCGAAAATTCATCGAATCGCAGTAACGCCCCATCCCGTGGACAAAACCACCGAATTCGCAGCCGATCTCTCGGGGATAGGAAACGGGATGCATAGTATCTCTATGCGCCCCTCAGGGGCAATGAGAGGAGTTGGTGCAGCTGTCAGTGGTTTCTTTTACAAGACAGAAGCCAATGATGCAACGGCAGGGGTTGAATACTGGTTTAACGATAACTACGCCGAACGCAAAACACTCAACACAACAAAGGGTAATTCAATCATCACAAACAACATCTCTACGAAAGGCGTTAAATATGGTTTGAACACCATCAATTTCCGTGTCGGAGGGCATGGTGTAGTGGAACAATATTACTTTGCCAAGATCAACCCTAAGTACTTTGTTGGTGACGGAACAACTGAAAACAAGATAGCGAAGTTTCGCTATTGGTTCAACGACAATGCGGAAGAAGCAGTAGAAGTCGCCATAGAACCTGCAGTGGATTCACTCAACCAAGTGATACCCATTCAAACAATGGGGTTGCCGCTGGGTAAAAACAAGTTGAGCTATTCTTTTGTCAATTCGCTCGGCGCAGCAAGTCTTGATGAAGCCTATTTTAACAATAAGGTTGCTCCTCCCAAAGGCGTAAAGCTAAAGACTCTATCGCCAAACATCAACGAACTTATACCCAAGTATTTGCAAGAATATGCAACTGTGGTTTTTCACTTCCTCCTTGAAGACGAAAAGGGCAAGGCGGTTCCAAACTATAAGGTGAATTTTAAGCTCGAAAAGCATGGAAAAACTTTTCAAGCAACGTCGGATGCCAGTGGTATTGTACGCATAGACCTACCTATTTATGGGGAAAGTCCTGAAAAGAAAGACGACGACCTCATTCCTGTAAACGAGACAGATGTATTGAAATTTGTTTCAGTGCAAGCGCCTGCAGGCATAAAGGTCAAACTTGCAGACAATGAATATTTCCCTAAAACCATTGCCATTTTGCCACGCAAGGCTTTAACGAAGAAAGGAAGTTTCGGAAGCGATGTGTCGAAATCTTGGAATTTGGGTTTCCTCAATGCAGAAGTGGGCGCAGGCGCAACAAGCGAGTTCAAATACAAGTTTGACGACCTTGGCGTAGATATTAGCAAAACCACGATTAAGGTAGGGGTTAATCTTGATCTCAATGCAAAAATAAAGAACATTGAATTACCCGTCTTTGATACAAAAATGAATGGGAATTTAAATCTTTCAGCTTATTGCAGCCAAGAAATGAGTGGAAAAGAAGATTACCGCATCTATTTAATGGCATGTCAAAACATCTTCATCCTGAAAGATATGTTCAATCCAGACCAACATTTCTACATGGCCAGTATAGCAAAGATGTGGCCAGGAAGTGACGATCTTGATTTTGGATTTAAACGCACATTCGGAGGGTCAGTAGCACTTGGTTTGGGGATGAGATCCGACTTAGACATCATGAAAGAGAAGGTTACCAAAATCAAATTTACGCCTTCGCTCAGCTGCGAATTGGCTGCTGCCTATGACTATACTCAAGAAATAGAAGATGATGTTGCGGGTAACAGTACGAATATTGAAGTGGAATTAGGGGCAAAAGGTAGTTTAAAGGTTGCTAATGAGTATATCAAAAAAGTTGAAAACACTTGGAAAAAATATGGTTTGAGAAAGAAACAATACACAGGGGATTTCTCCCTTGATGGCGCACTTTCTCTTAAGTTCGGTTTAGAACGAACAAGTAATATTGCCAACTACAAGAGTTTAAAACTCTCAACCACGATTAAGCATAAAGTGAAAGAAGGGCTTAATTTTGACCATATCCCTAAGGACTCTCCTATTAGTGGTAAACTTAAAGGCATCTCTACCAATCAAAGTATGGCAGAAAAAAGTGTATTAGAAATAGGTGAAGGTTTGATGAGTTTCATCAATGAAAGTTCAGCACCAAACAAACCTTTCCAGAGCATACTTAACATAAAGGCAGGAGATGAATGGACGATAGAATCGATGATGAAAAATAATATAAAAGTGGTTACCGACTTCATCGACCGCGAAACATCAAAGAAAAAGTATGTTCAGAAAGACATCAATGATCTTAAAAACGGACTTCATCAAGCAGAGAGTACTGATTATCAGCTATTGGGTTTGAATTTCGCAATCCCGCTGCCTTGGCATAATACAAATTTCAACGGCGATTTTAAACTTACCAAGACTTATAAAAACGCTGACGCCTACTATCATGCACAAGCAAAACGGATGTTGCCAATCTACTACTACAATGATATTGCAAACAAAGAGATGTTCTTTAATGCTATTGATGATGGCTATCTCAGCGAACTGCAAACAAAGTTGAGCAATGGTCTGTCGCAAGCGATGAATACGATTAAGAATACGATGACGGATGCAGGAGAATGGATTTCTGACAAAATTGGACAGGCTACCAAATTCTTCTCGAATTCATCACGTAGCTATAGCCCTGCCCTTTCTAAGTATAGACATTTCTTAACTTCTCCACAAAAACAGCGTAGTATCTTGACTTTTGAAGTTCCAGGGCAAGAGCAAGCATTTGCAAGCGACACGGAAACAGAGTTCTATTACTACTATCCAGGTGGAGATTTAAGAGGTAAGACTGAACAGGAAGACACCATCCTGGTGGTCAGTGATGTTTTCTTCTTTTCTGCTAAACAAGGAAACTTAACCTTGCAAAAATCGCCTAATGGAAACTTTAAAGTGAGAAGCAAAGTGGGCAAAGATGATTTGACTTCTTTAGGACTTTCTGCTACAACACCAGTAGCTCTCTACTTCCTCCCAACAAATGCAGACCGTTGGCGAAAATTGGGTGCAGCCAATAGCGAACTTGCTGTAAACGAACTGGGGGTTTATGCGCTGGGGGTTAGCTTAGAATATGACACTATTCCACCAACTATCTCAATGGAGTTAGAGGACACAACCCGTCTATTGGTTCGCATAGAAGACAATACGCTGGTGAGATGGAAAGACACAGAGGTGATAGTGAATGGGAAAAAATGCGAGTTTGAAAACAGAGGCAACGGGCTGCTTGTTGTGTCTCTTGACAACGTTCAACATGACACAAAAATCATTGCCAACGTTACAGCCTTTGACATATCAGGAAATAAAGCCAGTGCAATCAGCTCATTTGCTACAACAGGCATAGAAGCACAACTGGTTGATATGGAAAAAATTTCTATAGTTTACGATCGAAAAAAACAATGCTGCAATATCAAGATACCCGATGGGCTGATAGGTCAATTAGCATCACTTTATAACGAGAAGGGTGAACTATTGAAACAGGATAGACTCACAAAGAAGACAAATACGCTGAATATGTCACAATATCAAGATGGTGTCTACATTGTAAACATCGGCAAAGAGAGCTATAAATTCCTGAAATCTACAAGATAGCTTGAAACATCTTGCAGATAAAATCTGCATTAGAATTTCCCCAAATCAATTGTTTAATTGATTTGGGGAAAATAATATTTTTATAACTTTTATTCATCAGGAGTTGAAGAAAAACTTCTAACAAACTTAACGAAGTCGCTATAGATGGAAATCAAAAATACTATGCGTCTTTGGGGTTAAGACAATGAATAAAAAAAATATCTTACAAAAAAAATAGATTATCAGATTTTATTTGTAGTTTTGCCATGTCTGTTGTTGTTTATCGGTAATAGCAACAAGAAGATAAACAAAATTAATACTAAATATTCTACACTTATGAAGAAAATTCTACTTTTAAGTTTTATGTTTTTTGCGCTTTGGGTAAATGCACAAGAAACATTTGAAGTGAACCAAATTACTTACTTGATAACCAGTGAAAATACTGTAGAAACACACAGTTATGCAGGTAAGGAAGTGAATGTAATTGTACCAGAAAAGGTACAAAACAATGGAAAGACTTATACCGTAACGGCTATTGGTGCAGAATCATTTTCGTGGACAAAAGTTGAGTCGGTTACTATGCCTTCTTCAATATTGGCTATCAAGGACAAAGCTTTCCAGTTTGCAGAAATCAACAAGGTAAAATTACCCGAGAATTTGAAAACAATAGGGAAATCTTCCTATTCATCTGCAAAAATTGAGGAATTGGAAATACCTGCATCTGTAACCGAAATTGGTGAAAATGCTTTTCTTAGTTGTTCAAAATTGAAAACGATTAAGTTTAATGAAGGTTTGAAAATAATAGATAAAGGAGCTTTCTATCATATTCCGTTGATAACCGAACTTTCGTTGCCCAACTCATTAGAGCAAATAGGAAATGCGGCATTTAGCAAATGCTCTGCATTGGAAACGCTTACTCTCCCCGAAAATCTTATCTCTATCGGTGATGCTGCCTTTCTTGAGTGTACTAAAATTAAAAGCGTTATACTTCCAAACAAGCTGAAGACCATTGGTGCAGAAGCATTTCTGAAATGCAAGGGTATTACTTCATTAAACATACCTGCCAATGTTGAAAAACTTGGAGATAGCTTCATGTCAGCAACTTCAATTACTTCGATTACCGTAGATCCAAAATCTGAGTTCTTTTACGTGAAGGATAATTGCGCATTATATGGAAAAAAACAAAACATTGTTTATCTTGTTCTTATGAAAGGGCTTTCTTCACTTAGCATAGAAGACGGAACTATAGGTATCAATGCTGGAGCTTGCTGGGGAAGTGAAGTCCAAGAGATTATCTTTCCTAATTCACTAATAGCTATAGGTGATTTTGCTTTTTTCGGAACCAATATATCAAAGGTTAATATACCATCTTCGGTAACCTTTATAGGTGAACAGGCATTTGCAGAAACAAAACTTACCGAAATTACAATACCCGAAAATGTAACAATGCTTTCAAAAGGTGTTTTTGCTAAATGTAGTGAACTGACTATAGCTACGTTACCTTCTTCAATAACCAATATAGAAAATCTTGCATTTGGTTTTGATAGTAAACTTTCTAAAGTGGTGTATCTTGGTTCTAAAGTACCAACAATAGCCGACTATAGTGAAGACTACTATAATCCTTTTTACATGATAGCATCAGGCGCAGAATTGATTGTTCCTAAAGGCTACGCTCAACTATTTAAAGACAAGCATTGGGACGAGTTCTTCAGTATAACAGAGCGTGAGCATGGTGTTCTCCAACCACTCAGTCTTGAACCTGCCGATGGTTCTTCCGTAAATGGCTATAAACCGATGACTTTCAAAATAATATTTGATGAATTCATCTCTATTATGAAAGAACATCCAGAGGTTACTCTCAGAAAGAATGCTGTTTTTTATCCAAACATTTTTACTCCAGATGGTAATTGGACTGTTACACTTAATTCTGATAAAAAATCTGTAAACGTATGGGCAAATGATGGTGATGGTAGTGTACAGTATTACAATTTCAATGAGAAAATAGACTACTTTGTTGTTATCCCTTCAGGGATTATAAAGAACGAAAATGGAGAAATGAATGAAAGAATTGTTATTAAACTGATAAATTCAGAATCAACCAATATTTCTTCTTCTTTTACAACAGATGAAAATACGGCTATTCTTGGATATTACAGCCTTGATGGGCGAAAGTTTTCAAATCCAATAAAAGGTATCAACATCATTAAGTATGCTGATGGAACAACAAAAAAGATATTGATAAAATAGGTATATAAAAATTATTGCTGTCCGGTAAACCTTTTCCACAATAAAAGTTAAGGGCTAAAATCCGTATTTGGATTTCAGCCCTTTTTGTTACTTTTGTTTCTGCGATAAAATTTCAATAACATGGGCAAAAGTACACATTTTATCGGACAG
>JALFSW010000074.1 GCA_022779305.1 Prevotella sp.
CCTACGCGCACTTTCAGCCCTTCATTTTTTATGCTTTCTTGCCACTGTGGAAACAGCGTTGCATCTTCTTCAAAATAGGGATTTTCACTTTCTGGATTACAATCAGGACCTATAAAAACAAGGCGATCTTGCAAATGTTCCTTGAGCGTTTTTGCACGTGTTGAAAGAACGGTATAAATACCGCCTACTTTGTTGCAAACTTCCCAACTGGTTTCAAATATAAAATCTGGAAACATCTTTACCTTAAAAATAAACAACTAATCAATTGCTGCAAAGATAATATAAAAATGAGAAACAAACAAAAAACATTCTATAATTTTCGACAAATCAAGCATTTTGCACAAAAAAAAACGTATCTTTGCAGCTGAAATGTCAAAAAAAACTACTTTTAAAGAAAAAGAAATATGAAAAAAGCAATATTATTATCATTTTTCCTTACATTCTATTTTTCTGTGCAAATCGTTGCGCAAACGACAACTGATGGAAAAACTACACAGAAAACCACAGAAAACGATGTGAAGAAATCCGTCAATCCCGACTCGCTTTTCAAAACGCGCATAGAAAACAAGGAGTATGAAGTGTGGCTTGAAATCAACTTTTATGATAACAATGTCATTGTGCCGGGACAAGGTGTCCTTGGAGCGTTGCCAGGCTATATGGGTGCTAAAAAAGATGGTCGAACATGGCTCATTACCGATGCAGAAATCATCGACCGCCACACTGCCACACTGACATTCATCAATGATTATGGCAGTGAAGATCTCACGGCAGAACTATCCATCAACCCAGATGGCACCTACGTTTTAACACAAAAAGAGGGAAGCACAATCAAGTTTGCTTTTAAAAACAAATGGGTAAAACTTCCCAAACGCCTTACCTTTACTCGTCCTGCCAAATAAACCCCAATCAGCCATTAGACCGTGAGGATTTTCTTTTTAGCTTATTTATTCACTTCCCTTTGGTCTCTAACGACCGATTGGGAATAAAGATTGTGTACTTGCTATGCAAGTGAGCCTCAGTTATCATGCAAGTGAGCCTCAGTTGAAACGCAACTAAGGCTCACTTAAAAAATGCCTATTTTTCTGCCATTTCACTGCTTTGCTTTTGGTGTATAGCCAAAGTGTTCTTTGTAGCATTTTGTGAAATAGGAGGGCGATGAAAAACCTACTTCATAGGCAATTTCGGCAATCGACTTCGAAGTCGTTTCTATCAGTCGGTCGGCACGTTTGAGACGTGCCTCACGAATGATGTCGATTGGCGAACTGCCAGTTATTGATTTTATTTTTCGATAGAGTTGTGCACGACTGATGCCCATTTCACTACTGATACGGTCGATATTGAAGTCGGGATCTTTCATATTTGTCTGCACAATGGTTCTGAATTTTTCTATGAAAGCGTGTTCGGGGCTCTTCGCAGGTTCGGTTTTTGAGGGCTTTGCAGGTTCGGTTCCAAAAGCAATCTTCATTAATTTGCGGTTATCAATCAAGTTTTTCAACCGCGCTTTGAGCACTTCTCCTTTGAAAGGCTTCGTAAGGTAGGCATCAGCACCACGCTCATAGCCCAATGTTCTTTGCTCTTCGAGTGTGTGGGCGGTGAGCAACACAATGGGGATGTGACTCGTGAGGGCATCGGCTTTGATGCGCCTGCACACCTCCAAACCATCCATCACGGGCATCATCACATCGCAAACAATCACATCGGGCACTTCACGGATGGCTTTTTTCAGTCCTTCTTCGCCATTTTCAGCGATGGATATGTTGTAATCGGCTGCCAATAACGCCATGATGTATGCCCGAATGTCTGCATTGTCATCAATGACGAGCAACGATGGTTTTTCGGTGTAGTCTGCAGAGGTGGCTTTTTGGTTCATCATTTCGTCGGAAATGACTTTAATGCTTTCTGTCTCGATTTTTTCAGTGGTTTGATACTTATCTTCTGTGGGTTCAGCCGCCTCACCTTTCACAAGTTTAGGTAAGAGAACAATGAAGGTTGCACCCTGCCCTTTCTGACTTTCCACACGCACCTTACCACCTTGAATTTCTGTAAAAGCCTTCACAATGGCAAGTCCGATACCCGTACCTCCTTCTTTGTGATTGGCTTTTACTTGATAAAAACGATCGAAGACATATTTCAGTTCTTCTTTAGCAATGCCTTTTCCTGTGTCTGAAACGCAAATTTCCACGTTTTCATCGATACTCTTTGCAGCCAACGTGATACTCCCACCATGGTTTGTGTATTTCAGGGCGTTGCTCAAAAGGTTATAACAAATGCGCTCCACCTTGTACACATCTGCCGTGATAAGAAGTTCAGAAGGAACATCCAACGAAAGGCGAATGTTTTTCTTTTCAGCCACCGAACGGAAGATATCGAGCCATTCTTGCAAACAAACAGAAAGATTGAACTCGCTCACTGTTATTTGCATCTTTTTGTTCTGAATTTTTCGGAAATCAAGAATTTCGTTGAGCAAGCGTGTGAGAATATTCACATTGCGATGCACAATTTGCAGCAATGTTTTTTGTTGTTTATTTAGGTTTTCAGCTATCAGAATACTCTCTATTGGGTCGGCAATGAGGGTGAGTGGCGTGCGCAGCTCATGACTGATATTGGTAAAAAACTGTAGTTTTGCGTTCGTGGTTTCTTCTTCTAATTGGCGTTTTTGCAACATCGTCCTGTAAACATAGACGATAATGCCCATGAGCAACAAAATGATAACGGCAGAGAGAATAATGTAGATTTTTTGGTGGTTATACTGTGCTAAATATTGGTCCACCTTTCCATGTAATTCATACAATCGGCTGCGTTGTTTAGAGAGTTCTTCATATTGCATCAACAGCACTTTTGCATTGGACTGCGTCACTAAAGCACCTTTTAGGTAATTATCACGTTGAAATGGGCGTTTTTCGAGGATATTAACTGCTAATTGCATCACCAAATCGCCACGTGTTGGATAAATATATGATGCGATTAAACGTCCATCGCGCACATTTTCCAACCCACCGCCAGACACGGGTAGAGCATCAATACCCACATAGCGAATGTTTTTCACTCCCATTGCTTCTGCGGCTTGTGCTGCACCAATTGCCATACGATCGTTTTGCCCGAAAACAAAATTGATTTCTTTGTTTTTCGCAAGCATGCTTTCCATTTCCTTGCGGCCTCCTTCTTTGAGCCAATCGCCTGCTTTCTTGTCCACGAGTCGAATATCCGGCTGTTGCGACAAGGCATACATAAAACCTTTATGGCGTTCAATGGCAGGTGAAGATTTTGCTAATCCAGTGATTTCTACGACATTTCCTTTTCCGCCAAGTTGCTGAACGACATATTCGCCAATGGTTTTCCCTGCCTCAAAGTTGTCTGCACCAATAAAAGCGGTATATTTTTCAGAACCCGATTTACGATCGAAGAGAATGATGGGTATTCCTCTATCATAGGCTTCATCTAAAACCGATGAAACAGTGTTAATTTGATTAGGCGAAACAATGATGAGATCTACTCGTTCTTGAATGAATTTTTTGATTTGTTCATTTTGCAGTTGGTCGTTATCATTGGCAGACGCAAATTTAAGTGTAATATTATCATACTGATACGTGCTGGCAATTAGTTCGTCATTGAGCTTGTTGCGCCAAATATCTTCTGAACATTGAGACACGCCAATGACAAACTTTTTCTCTTCTTTGTTGCAACCAATGAGAAGAAAAAACAGGGGCAATAGAATTATTTGTAAATGTTTCTTCATCATTCGTAATTCGTCTTTAGGTTTTGAGTCAAATTGTTGTTGTCCTTGCAAAGATAATGAAATTCAATAAGTGGGCAAAATTAATGGCACGTTTTTGTTAAAACCAAGCGGGCAACGAAAGAAATGCGGGACGAACAATTATTCGCCATGGCAATGTAAAAACTTCATCTCTCGTTTTCCACCGACTCATTTGGCTTAACAAAAACGTGCTCCGAATGCGCACCTAAAGCGAGTAAACGTCTAAACGAAATTGAAAACAATACGCACAAAAGCAATAAGAAAGAGAGAGAAAAAGAGTGTTGAAATGTTATTTTTAGGTTTTTATGAAGTATTTTTCAATCAGTGAAACAAATTTTACATTGAATGAAACAAGCCCCAAAGCTCTTTTCTCGTTTTTTTCTTAGCTTTGCAGCAAAATAAAACCTAAATTACAACAGTATGACAACAAAAAAAATGACAATCGCCCCCATCATGTTGTGTTTCTTCGCAATGGGTTTCGTAGACCTTGTGGGCATTGCTTCCAATTTTGTGAAAGCCGATTTAAAACTTTCCGATGCAACGGCCAACGTGTTTCCATCACTCGTCTTCTTTTGGTTCTTAATTTTCTCGGTTCCGACGGGAATGTTGATGAACAAAATCGGACGTAAAAAGACGGTACTCATCAGCCTCATCATCACATTTCTGTCGCTCTTTCTCCCTCTTGTGAACTATTCTTATTGGATGATGCTCGTATCGTTTTCGCTCCTTGGCATCGGAAACGCATTGATGCAAACATCGATTAACCCGTTGGTCATGACCGTTATTAAAGGTGGAAACCTTGCAGCAACGTTCACATTCGGGCAATTTGTGAAAGCCATCGCCTCTTTCTTAGCCCCCTATATTGCCATGTGGGGCGCAATGGCAACCATTCCCACATTCGGACTGGAATGGAGAATACTCTTCCCTATTTATATGATAATTGGTATTTTTGCCACCTTGATGTTGGCTTCAACACCCATTGAGGAAGAACCCATTGAAGGAAAGCCCAGCACTTTCTTTGAATGCTTCTCGCTGTTGGGTAAGCCCATTGTGTTGTTGAGTTTCTTCAGCATCATGTGCCACGTTGGAATTGACGTTGGAACAAACACCACTGCCCCAAAAATATTGCAAGAACGATTGGGTATGGAACTCAATGACGCAGCTTTCGCAACCTCTCTCTATTTCATTTTCCGCACATTGGGCTGTCTTACGGGTTCATTCTTCCTACGCGTGATGAACAATCGCTTGTTTTTTGCCATTTCTGTGGTAATGATGGCATTGAGTATGTGTGGTCTCTATTTAGGAACCGATAAAACGGTACTCTATATTGCCATTGCACTCGTAGGCTACGGCAATAGCAACATCTTCTCGCTCACGATGGCACGAGCTTTGCAAAGCGTACCAGAGAAGCAAAACGAAGTGAGCGGACTGATGATTATGGGACTTTTCGGTGGTACGATTTTCCCCTTGCTAATGGGCTTTGCAAGCGATGAAATCGGTCAAATTGGTGCTGTTTTAGTGATGAGCATGGGTGTGTTATATCTCTTTAGCTACATCCCTAAAATGAGCAAACAGGCATAAAATGTTATTATGAATTATCATTATTAAGATATTAAATCTGTAAAGGACATGAAACAATACATCGTAGGAATTGGAGAGGCACTCTGGGATTGTCTCCCCGAAGGAAAAAAAATAGGTGGCGCACCAGCCAATTTTGCCTTTCATGCAGGACAATTTGGTTATGAATCAATTGCTATCAGTGCTGTGGGGCAAGACAAATTGGGCGAAGAAATATTGGCGGAGTTCGATGCGAAGAACGTGAATTATTTTCTTCCACAGGTGGACTATCCAACAGGTACGGTTCAGGTAACGCTCGATGATGAAGGTATTCCTACATACGACATCAAAGAGGGGGTGGCATGGGACAACATTCCTTTTACGCCCGAAATGGAAGCTATCGCCAAACAAACACGGGCGGTGTGCTTTGGTTCACTTGCACAGCGTAGCCCAGTGAGCCGCAACAGCATACAAATGTTTCTTGAGAACACACCGAAAGACTGTTTGAAAATTTTCGACATCAACCTCCGACAACAATTCTACACAAAGGAAATCATACAAAGTTCGCTGAAGCAATGTAACATTCTCAAGATAAACGATGAAGAACTTGTAACCATCGGACGCCTATTTGGCTATCCTGGCTTGGATATGGAAAACAAATGCTGGTTGCTTTTGGGAAAATACAACCTCGATATGCTCGTGCTTACTTGCGGCGTAAATGGGTCTTATGTGTTTGCACCCAACGTAATGTCGTTTCAAGAAACACCTAAGGTGGATGTAACCGATACTGTGGGCGCAGGAGATTCGTTTACAGGTACGTTCACAGCGGCCATCTTGGCAGGTAAAGACATTTATGAAGCACACAAATTGGCAGTAGAAGCCAGTGCTTATGTTTGTACACAAAATGGTGCGATGCCCGTGTTGCCTGAAAGTATTTTGAGTAGGGGAAAATAAGAAATTTTAAATGGGAGATGTTAAATGGGAGATGCGTATTTTCGTCTCCCATTTAACATCTCCCATTTTCCATTTAAAATTCAACATCAACCATTTCCCATCTCCGTTGCAGATAGCTGGGTTACCAATTATCGTGCTTAGAACTGATAAGTCAATCCCAATAGGAGATAGCCCGGTGTCTTGCGGTAGATGGTTCGATAGGTATAATAAGACCCATTGCCCACACTTACCGATTCGTTTTCACCCAAATTCAAGAGATTAACGCCTTGCAAAGAGAGGGTGAATTTCTTCAAATTATAGCGCAAGTTCAGTCCAAGATCCACATATTGGTCTTTGTAAAGCACGTTATCGAGATCTACATAAGCCGCATAAATCGACCCATTAAACTTCTTTTTCGCATAGAAAATTTCTCCTTTGCAGTCCCATGTATGGAGTTTAGAAGAAAAACTGCCATTGTTTATCTTGCTAAAAGACTGATTAAATTTAACCGACATGGCAAAGTTCCATGGTGATTTAAAACGCGAGGTGAACGATATTTCCTCAGACATGTTGCGGAAATTCGATGTATAGATTTCGTTATTTACCCAGTTGGGTGCCTTCGTCAGCGAACCATTGAGGCTTACTTGCGCATCAATTGGCACAAACACCAATCCTTGTCGATAATGCATATAACCATAGAAGTTATCCGATGTTCCGTTGCCTATGCTTGTGGTTTCCACTTGATCGCCTTTCATTTCAACCTTGCTCATGATGTCGTTCTCATTTCTGGTATATCTGAGGTTTACTATAAGGTTATTTTGGTTGTAGATATTCATCCAAAAATACATAAGTGAAACCTCCTTTTCTCTTGAGTAAGGTCTGTCAATCATTGTTCCAAGGCGTCTTTCTCGATAACTCATTTGCTGTGGAGTTGCCAAGAAAAACGTCTCATCCAATAGATTGCTTTTCTTATCAAGTGTCAGAGTGAGCGTATGGAATGCAGAGAAATTCAGTGATAAGTTTAATTCTGGCACGAAGCTGAATTTTTGTTTTGTTGTTCCAATATAGTCATATTTGTAGCGATGGGCAACAGCAGCAAGGGTTGCCTCCCAACGGAAGAAACCAGTCTTTTTCTGGAACAGCAAACTGGCAATATTATCATTAAAAGAGACCCTATCTTCTTTTCCTAATGTGCTATTTAAATAGGTGGGAGAAAGTTTGCGCAACTCACTTCTCACTGACGCTTTCATGATGTAATCATTCCCCAAGAAATGTCGATAATCCACACCTGCCATCAAACGGAGCTTTTCATACGTTCTTTCTGTATAAACATCCGTCCATGTGTCAGCACCAGTAGTGCCTATGCGTTGGGTTTTAAACAACTGTTTTTCTTTCTCTCGCTTTAATTCCACCTCTCCGTAGGCTTTCAAAACACCTGTACCCACGTCAATTACAGAAGTCAATCCTTGCGAGATTTTCCAATTGCGATCCGTATCATACTGCCCGATGAAAGCATTTTCTGCCCCCGTTGTTCTTGCCGTGAGCCTATTGTCGCCCCAAAGGTGATTAAAGCTGGTTTGCCCTTTTAGTTCCACTCGCTTTGAAAGTCGCCAATATTCTTTGAACTTTGCAGACAAGAAACGTCCTTTGTTCTCCCTATCCGAGCGTCTTTCCACTTTTCGCCCGTCAGAGAAATAGGTTTCTTCCGAGTATTCGCCTTCGTGTGTCCGATTGTCAGCATAGAACAGATTACCTTCCAACTCCATTTGTTTATTGGGACGATATTTCCCACCAAAAGCCATGACGCCTCCTTTGCTCTTATCGATGCGTTCCGATGGTGAAGTGAGTGCAGCTTCTGCACTCGTTCGTATAAGGATTTGCATTCCCGACTCTTCATCAACTTCCATACTGGAGATGTGCTGTGTGTATTCATTAAAGCTCATTAGTGGTCTGCCCACATTGTTTCCCGACAGCAATGCTGTTCCCGAAAGTAGCTCATTGAAGCCCACGACTGCCCCCTTAACAGTTGCCTTGTCTTTGATTCCACCCGCAGCATTCGCATTCCCCGTCCATTTCAGGGAGGCAGAAGTCTTGATATTGATTGCCGTGGTTTTCTTCACGGCATATTTGCTGTCGATGCGTTGATCTTTATAGTTTTTCAAAATCTCTGCACCCACCATCAAACCAGCTGCCATGTTGTTGATAACCATACCGCTGTTTTCTTTCTGAAACAAGTCTTTTCCATTGACGAGCAACTTGTCCACCTTCTCTCCTGAATAGCTCACAGAACCATCTTCTGCCACATTCACACCTGGCAGTTTCCGCAGCACATCTGCCACTGTTTGTTCTGTGCCGTTCTTAAAGAAGTCGGTGTTAAACTGGATGGTATCGCCCGAAGCCTTCATTCCGCCATACCTTCCTTTCACGATTACCTCGCTCAACGACCGGCTATCGGTGTCCATATAGATTTCAAGGTTCTCTTCTGTTTTCTCCAGTCGTTCTGTCCAATCGGCTTGTCCGAGATATTTTACACGCAACCAAAGCGGATAGGTTGCTGTGGTTTTCACTTCAAACGTGCCGTCTTGCCGCGTAAAGCCATAGCCCCGCATTGTTTTGCAAAGACTGTCTGCAAAAACCGTAACGGTGGCAGAGAAAAGTGGTTCACCCTTTTCGTTCATCACTTTTCCCTTCACCGTTTGCTGTGCCATCGTTGAAAGCCATGGAAGCAACATCAAACACCCTAAAAGCCACCAACGGCATTGTTTTTCACATTTCCCCATAAGCTGCATTTTTCTATGTCACACTATTGTTTATTCTTTTTTGCAAATTCCTCAGCTATTCTTTGCTGCTCATCAAAAAAATCTTGATTGGCTTTTCGTGAGAATTTGGTGTATTCATCAATCGTCATTGACTTATTACCTTTTGGTGCTGGCGCAACTTCCTTGTCTACTTTTTCTATGCTTTCTAAGGTCAAAATTCCATTATCAAATTCATAACTCACAATCAATCCAGGCAATCCACATTCTCCCAAAGGGCCGCAAGCAACAGGAAAGTCCATCGTGAACCATGCTTTTTGCCAAGAATCATTTTTCTTTACCGCAAGCTTACAATTCCATCCAGCAACAACGCGCGTAGAGTCTAAAATCACCCATTCTTCTTTTGGAAGTTTATCCTTGATGAGGAATTTATTTCCAAACCTATCTGTTTGTTGAATCGTTGTGCTATCTTTAAAATTAATACCAACATAGACCTTTTCATCCAACATGGTAATCATAAATACGCCTTTGGGAAGTTTTCTGTATGAGTATAGCCCATCTTTAAGTATCACCTCGAAATAACGAATGTCTTTTCTATAACTTTCAGCCGAAGGATGACCAGGATCTACTACTCGTTGCGTTTGCACGTAATTTAACAATAGGGCTGTATTTGAGGAATTATCTTTTTGTGCAAAACCTGAAAGCGAAAAACTTAAAAAGAACAGAATAAATAGATGTTTCATAAGTGAAGAATTTAAGTAAAAAGGTTCTGTAAAACTTTTAAGATTTCACAGAACCTTATAAATGAGTTGATTAATAATTTTCCTACATTGCTTACTCCATTAAAGTTACAACACTTTCAACATTACACCTGCGAGCATAGGAGCGGCAAAGAAGAAATTCATTGCAAGCAATGCCATAAAAATTTTTCTCTTCATAAATTTTAAATTTATTGGTTTATGATTTTCATATTTAAATATTATTTTTCGCAAAGGTGAAAAAGAAAAAATGAAACTCCAAATTTTTTAGAAAAAAGTTTTTAAAAAAATAATTTAAGCATATTTAAATAGTGATAGGTTTGTAGAAATTTATCATATAACGTGGGAGTAATAATTTTTATTATAAGAAATGCACCCTTCTGCCCCACTCCAATTCATTCGTATCCATTGTTTGGGCTTAAAAGTTGTAAGTATTTATATTTCAATTACTTATAAAGAACGCAAATTACATTTTGCAAGTGAGGCTCAGTTAGGATGCAAGTAAGGCTCAGTTGCTGGGCAAGTAAGGCTCACTTAGTTCGCAACTAAGCCTTACTTCAACCCAATTCGGTCATTAGAGACCAAAGGGAAGTGGAGAAAGAAGATAAAAAGAAAACCCTAATGGTCTAATGACCCATTTGGATTTAACGAAAACATTGACATCTTGCGCCATCTATCTACGAAAAACGCTCCTCGAAAAGGAGCGTTCTTGTTGCTTTAGACAAATGGTTTTTATCACTAAATGCTATGAGTAACATTCGTTTTCAGACGTTAAGAAATCAAGCCATCTTCGTTTTTCACTTCAGGAACAATGACAGAAAGCGAGCGCAAAATAGATGCTTGCGTACTCCCTTCTTTGGTCACAATGAAGATGGTGTCGTCTCCGGCGATAGTTCCGAGAATATCTGGGAAATCGCTGTTGTCGATGTCATAGGCAATGGCACTTGCATAGCCAGGTTTTGTTTTCAACACAGCAATCTGACCAGAAAACTTCACTGAACGATAACCACTGCGCCGAAGCATCTCCGTCAGGTTTTGATTAGAGTTGATGCGTTTATACATCGTGTCGTTTGGAAGTACATAAACATACTTCCCGCTCATCGATGCCGCTTTTGCAACTTTCAGTTGTTTGAGATCGCGGCTCAAGGTGGCTTGTGTCAATTTGTAACCTTCTTTCTTCAACTCTCTTATTACCTCATCTTGTGAACTCAATTCTTTGCTCGAAATGAGCATTTTTATGGCTTCTAATCTTGCTAATTTTTTCTTCATCTGCGTATAGATATGCTTTTGGCATGTGGAAAACTTGCCTTATTTTTTGCAAAATTATTCTTTAATTTTTGAATATCCAAATTCTAAGTAAGGATTTTTTGCATAAAAGTTATAAATAACAGCGGAGACGACAGAATTAAAAACTTCTATCGTCTCCGCTGTATTGGATCATCTGTGATGGCTTTTTCGTAAACCACCTTTCATAAAGACATGTTTAATCTCTTCTACTACCAAAGAAGCGCAACAAGTAAAGAAAGAGATTAATGAAATCAAGATAGAGTGAAAGCGCACCAAGTAAAGCAATCTTCTGTGGTGTCTCGCCCGTATCGGGAGCCATCATGAGACTCTTTTTGATGTTCTGTGCGTCCCACGCTGTAATACCAGTAAAGATCAATACACCTGCACCGCTAACTATCAAATCCATCATCGTGCTCTTAAAGAATAGATTCACCACCCCAGCTATGATGAGACCGATGAGTGCCATCATCAGAATGCCTCCCATGCGTGTGAGGTCTTTCTTCGTTGTAGACCCTATGAGTGCCATTGCCCCAAACGTTCCAGCTGTGATGAAGAACGTTTTAGCAATCGAAGCAATGGAATAAAGGAAGAAAATGCTACCCAGCGTTGCTCCATTGATGAGTGAGAAGACGATGAAACAGAGCGTAGCCGTAGACAAAGAAAGCTTGTGTATTCTTGATGAAAGGAAGAACACCAAACCAAATTCTGCAAAGATGAGGAGCATCATTGGTAGACGGCTTGAGAAAAGTAGCGACAAAAGAGCAGGTGTTTCGCTCACTCCATAGGCAGTAACGCCTGTGATGATGAGTGCCATTGTCATCCACGTATAGACTTTACGCATAAGCATGGGGAAAGCATAGGACGTATCCCACTGACGACCGCTTGATTGCGAAGGATTTGAGAAATTGTTGTAGTTCATTCTTGTTTTTGTTTTATGATTTTATTGTTATTGTTGATAAGACAAAATATGTGCCATCACATCTACTTGTTATTAATCGTCAGATGCTTTTAACAAACTTTTATAACGTATAATGCGATGTTACATAGCTCATCCATTCCTAAATCCTGATTTTTGCACTTGAAATCACTCCCAAATATTCTATGCAAACGATGTAAACGCCCTTTGGTAATCCTTCGATTGAAAGAACGTTATCCCGGTTTTGTCGCACTTTGCGCCCATCAATCGAAATCAGAGAGATGCAGTCACAAGGTAAGTTGGTTTTGAGTACATTATTTTCAATCGTGATATGCTGTTCATTGCTGCTAATTTGTTCTATACCACTACGAATACCCACATTGTATTCATCTGAAAGTTCAGACAATTCACCATCGCCATAGAATGCACGGATGCGATAAGATGCGTTATCGAAAGTCTGCACATCGGTAAATCGTGCCACATAAGGAAGGATAATGCCCGTGTAGAGCTGTTCTCCATTGCGATAGATGTTATAGCCGAGCAACGTTTTTGCATCTTCAGCGATGGTGAGTTGTGGTTCGTCTGTGATATTGGCAGTAATGAACCAGCTGCACTTTCCACGTTCGGGAGTCTTCGTTTTTGCATAAAACTCATATAAACTCTGCCATGTTTGCCCGTTGTCTTCAGAGAAAAGGTCACTCTTTCCTGGCACACAACTCTCATTATTTACATAGACCAAAGGCAACTGCATTCTGTCGTAGTCAAACACCTTCACGCCCACAATGAGTTCTTTGTTCTTATCAATACGGATAGGCGTTGCGAGCTTATGGGTGAAGTCTGTATTAAAGAGGAGGTTAGGAATGTTTTCTTCGCAGATAAGTTTTCCGTCTTCAAAAACCACAATGGCTGCATGGATGCCTTGCTCTTCCTTACTATCTTTATAATGGTTGATGTTCGTACTCACACCTGTGAGATATTTACCATCGAAATGTTCTAATTCAGCCTTCGTAAACTTATTCGCTCCGATGAGTTCCGCCCCCTTGTTGCCCAAGGTCAGCATCTCCTCATTCACACCTTGGATATAATTCAGCGGATAAGTTCCGCTGGCATCTTTCCATAACAAAGTAGCAGTTTGAATGTCATGAAAACCCATTATTCCATCAGGCGCAGCCTTTGTTATGGTTGTGCTTAGTTTAAAATTGTCGATATAAACATAGTATGCCGTTGCCCCTTCACCATATTTTCTCAATCGAAGTGTGAAAAGTTGTCCTGCCACATATTCAGAAATGTCGAAAGAATATTGCATGAACTGGGTAGGTAGGTCACCAATGCTAAATCGCCTTATAGATTTCCACGTTGCTCCCTTATCGGTTGAGACTTCGATTGCCAATGTGTCGGCACCCAAAGGGGCTGCATACAACTGACACTGAATGAGGAACGAAAGGTTCACCCACTTATGCTTTGTTGCATCCATAGGTCGAGAAACAATGCCATTCTCATAAGGTTTATTCATATTGTTGCCCGCAACCAAGGCAGGAGAACGTTTGTAGCCATAGTAAGGGGCTGTTCCCCAGATAGCATCAATGCTACTTCCAATGCGCACAAATGGATTCCAAAAATGGGTTTGCAGCGATTGAGTATCGAAATTATCGAAGAAAGGCAGTGCGTAGGTATCTGGAACAGAAACAGTTGCTGGCATTGATGCAGGCGAGAGAAATTCTTTTCCATCCTTATCTTCAAACACCGCTTCAATGGTGAACGTTGGAAAACCCGCTTTTACGTCTTTCAACACCAATTGCTCTTTTTCCGTTCCCTTGATGGTGTGTTGTGTTTTCAGTTTTCCATCTTCATAAATGTTATACTTCTTGAGCGTTAAACCATCGTATTTTTGTTTGTCAATTGCCCATGTGAGCGTTACCTCCTTCATGTTTTCAGAAAAAATTGAGGCGATGGATGGCGTGGCAGGAAATACCATATTGCGTGTTTCCATCCGTAGCACCCACGATTGAGGCGTTTGCCCAAGGGCTACATAGATGTCTTTGTTTCCTGCAATCGTGTTTCCATCGCCTGATATGGCAAAAGGTATGGCTTGTGTCTTATCAAGATAGCTAAGCGAGAAATCTGGTTGTAGTCCAGATGCAAAAAACCCCATCACGTAAGGAAGCTCAAAAAGCCTATCCGTTGCATATTGATAATAATAAGGGCGATTATAGGCATCATCACCAAAGGCGTAAAAACCATACGTAACCACTCCTGCAATGTTGCCATTGTTATCAATCGGCATGGTTTGTACAGCTCCCTCCATATCAAACGTAGGTAGTTTGCGATAGGTTCCCGTTTGGGTATCGAAGATCCGGAAGTACATCGAACTACTGATTGAGAATGTGAAATATCTACCATTGGGACTCATGTCCAACACCCGCATATCGGCATAGTCGTCTGAGGCTGCATCCTCACCCACGGCATGCACCACTCGAGGCACACCATCTACCCAATAAATCGCATAGGTGTTATAATCAATCTGCACCGTACCCACGATGATACGTCCGTTGGCAGAGATATAATTAGCACGTGCATTTTTCCCATTCTTTGGCAACGGGAGCAATGAAAGTTGCCATCTTCCATCTTTGGTTTCCGTCCATTTACAAGGTGTGAGAAGCGTAAAGTTACTACCCGCTGCATAGCCCACCACTGTTTTCCCGTCGGCACTCAATGCCGTGGCATAAGTTCCATCTTCGAGCTGTTTGAATTGTTTTCTATCAAGCTCGCCGTAGGGCAAGCGAGTTGCCACGCCATTCTTCCAAATTGTTGCCACATTGAGAGGAGCGGTTACATCTTGGTAGGTTATCATTTGATTGATGTCTTTTGAGGTACCACAAATCACACCATCGTCATTGACATCATCGAATTGTCCTGCTTTATCATATTGGTTGGCATCAAACGCTGTGAGCCACGAGAGTTGTTTGGTTTGCAAGTCATAGATAAATCCTGCGCTGTAAAGCCCATAAATACGATTTTTCAATCCGACGCCCACTACGTACCTACCACTGGGCGACATACTCGTTCCATAGGTTTCCTTCCCAAGTTGTGTGAAATCTTTCGCTGCAAAAAGCCCTATAGCTTGCAACGTAAGTATAGCTAAACTGAGTAATGCTTTTCTCTTCATACGACGAATTAATTCTTGCTTAAATGGTTAAAAGATGCTGCAAATATAATGAATTGATTTTAAAGAAAAAAAGATTTTTAAACTTTTGTTTAATCCAAATCGAACATTAGACCGACTGAGCTTCCTTTTTATTTTATTTATTAATTTCTCAACGGCTCACTTCTGTTTGTCGGCAGCTTATTCAGCGATTTCGCTTGAAGTAGTCCGCTACATCTGCGAGAAAACAATGAATAATCTGCACAGACCATCAGCCGCAATCAGTTTGGTATCTAATGACCGAATGGGTTTAACGTGAGTACAACGAATTTAAAACAATATGAGTTTGACAAACGTCCTTTCTGAGCAACTTTTAAAATCGTAATGGGTCACGAAAAACAGAATAACATAGTTAGGATGCAAGTGAGGCTTAGTTGCGTTGTAACTGAGGCTTAGTTGCAACACAACTAAAACACCCTGTTTTATGGTATATAAATAGATAGCGTTTACATATAACTAACATATAAATATCGTGCTAATATACTGAATATTAGGTGTAAAATGAAAGGAGGTATTTTTATATCGTGGCTATACGTGGTTTTGAAATATTTGTTGTAATTTTGTTGCTTGAAACAAAAAGCAATATAAAATGACAAATTCTAAAGACCCTATTAAATTGCGCAGGCGGTTGATGCCGTCGGGTGTTACTTCGCTTTATTTGGATATTTATCTAAAGGGAAAGCGGAGGTATGAGTATCTGAAACTCTATCTTATTCCTGAAAGGAATAATAAGGATAGGGCGAAGAATAAAGAAACGTTGAGGCTGGCAGAAGATGTGAGGGCAATGCGGATGGTGGCACTTCGTAATCGCGAGTTTGGATTTAAGAGCGAAGATAAGGAGAATACGCTTTTTTATACGTTCTTTCAGTCGCTTATCGAGGCACACGACAAGGGGGACGGTGTGAAAAGCGTTGATAGGTGGGTGGCGGCTTATCAACATTTGCGGCTGTATGATGACAACGACTTTTTGACTTTCAGAGATATTACGCCCGAATGGGTGCTGGGTTTTAAAAACTATTTGGAGAAGAAAGCAAAGACGATGAAGAAGAACCCACAACCGCTGGCGGTAAATACGCAGTTTTTGTATTTCTCAAAGCTGAGGGCGTGTATCAACAAGGCATTGGAGGAAAAGATAATCACGGACAGTCCTATTGCGAATATTCCAAACATCAAGGCGGAGGAGAGCAAACGAATGTATCTGACGATTGAGGAGGTAAAACGATTGGCGGAAACGGAGTGCAAAAGCGAGGTTGTGAAAAGGGCGTTTTTGTTTTCTTGTCTGACAGGTTTGCGTATTTCGGACATTCAAAAGCTGACGTGGGGAGAGGTGCACCATCAAGGGGCGTTCACACGTTTGATATTCAAACAGAAGAAAACAGGGGGACAAGAGTATTTGGATATAAGTCCGCAGGCTGCCGAACTGATGGGCGGTGGCGGTAAGCGGAGCGAGGATAAGGTGTTTGCAGGTTTGCCACTATCAACAAAGGCGAACATTGTTATTCGTCCGTGGGTGGAGAAAGCTGGTATCAATAAGCGGATAACGTTTCATTGCGCACGCCACACGTTCGCTGTGATGATGCTTGAATTGGGGACAGAAATCTACACGGTCAGCAAGTTGTTGGGACACCGCCTATTGAACACAACGCAGGTATATGCAAAGATACTTGACAAGAGCAAACAAGAAGCGGTGATGCGTATTCCGAGTATCATAGCGAAATAGAAAAACCCACCTACACTCACGTGCAGATGGGAATACAATCTTAATGAAGTATATAGCACCTTTTAGAAAGATGCTGTATTTAATTCGAGTTTAATTTTTTCTATGCATTCAGATAATTTTTTATATGTCTTTTCGCCCGCTTTTTTTACTCCGCTGTTGTATTGGCGCATCAGTGATGGATTGATGCCTGCACGTTTAGCGATTTCCGTAACATTGAGAAACGAAAAGTAATTAAAGAATGAGCGCAAATCATATTTGTATTCAAAGTTCAAATTTGTATATCTTTTGTCGTTTGGATAGTCCGCACGACATGCTTCAACAGCTTTCAAGAAATCTGCCTTTGCTTCATCGACTGAATTTCCCTCTCCTGCAACAAGTGAATAGTCGCCAATGGGCGTTTCGCTATAACAAGCATAAGTGCCATCAGTTCCGTATTCAATTGTAACTTTAACCCCTTTAGTCATATTGTTTTATGTTTATAGTTTTGTTTTAGTATGCTCGGAGCTTAAATCCCGAGCAATACCTTGTAAATTTTGATTAGCATACCTTTTTTAACTTCTTGGCTTCCGTGTCTGCCTATTCGGATTTTTGCGCCATTGACCGGATTTGTCCATTCGTCGTGTTCCGAACCGTGTTTAGTAACTTGGCAGCCTGCCTTTTTTAATTCTCTGAATAATTGATTATACTTCATTGTCGATGTTTTTTACAATGCAAAGGTAGCAAAAAAGCTATAAACAACAAAATATTTATCAAACTTTTTTTTATCTCAAACGGCATTTTTAACATTTGCATCATTGCTTGTATTGTTTTCTTGTTGCGCCAAACAATCCTTTGAGGACGATGAATGCCAAGCCAAGAATATTGATGGTTGTTGTGCCGAGCATCATCAGCAGGACGGTGTCGGAAAGGTGTATGTGCGATGCGTTGAAACAGAGGATAAGTAGGACGGCGATTATCCACAATGTATCGATGACGATTACCCAATAGGCAAGGTGCGTACGCAGGCGTGTATTGGTTCTCAGGCGGTCGTTGTGGAGTTTGGTTTGTTCTGTGAGGGTTTGTTGGTCGTTGCCGTCTTTGTGTGGCGTGGCGGGTGGTGTTACGTTGGACTTAATTCCAAGGGTGTTTGGCTTCATTGTGGGTCGTTGATGGTTATTATCTTTGTGAAGTATTCGAGGATATACTCATCGGGGATAACGTCGCCCCATTTGAAGTCGTCGGTGTCTGTGGTTCGTTGCCACGGACTGCCGTCGCTGTGCGACCATTCGGAAAGTTGCCCTGCGTTCCACGTTCCGAAGTGCGAGAAGACGAAATCAACCACTCGGTTAAGTTCTGCGTCTTGTTCGATTGCCGTGCGGTCGGTGGCGGTGATGTCGTTTCTTGTGATTTGTTGGAAATCGTCTTTTAGGAGTTTGTTGCGTGTGGTTGGAAACACCGGTCCGTATGGCCATGCTTGCGGATATTCGTTTAGCAGGCGTTCGTGATAAATGCGCAGAAAGACCCCATACGTGATATAGAGGAGTTTTTGGACTTTTGTCATATTCACCATTACCCGCCTTTCGTTTGCGAGGGCGATGATGTAGCGTGCTATGTCGGTGCTGGTGTAGCGGAATGTGTCTTTGATTTCCATAACAACATATTTTAAACGATTTCTAAACGTGGTACGCTTGTCATATTGCTTTTTTATTGTCGTTCATTGTCTTTTTTATTCAACCTTTTGAGGTCTCTGTCTAATTCTTTGATACTTTCAAGGCGGAGTTTTGCACGTTCTTGCTCCTTATAGGTTTCGTACTCTTGATTTACTTTCTCTATTGCTGCAACGTGCGAGATGCTGCCTGCATGTTCGAGAATGGTTCGCTCATTCATTGTGAGAACAAGACGGAGTTTCTCCACCCAGTCTTTCATATACATAGGTTTCTGTTGGAGGGCTTGCGTTTCGGCATAAGCGAGGAATTGCTCGACGATAAGTTTAAGGGCTTGTAATTCCTCTTCTTTGAGATAATTCTTACCTACGGATATATCCGCTTTTAGAACCTTTCCCTCTTTTTGTGTTGAGGTTAAGCCCATCATTGGCAGTTTTGCGTTAGCTCGGAAGTACAACAATTCGGCTGCGGTTTTCCCACTTACGGCAAAGAGGAGTTTATTTTGTACTTCACGATAGAAAGCGAGTGTCATTTCATCGTCCCGGTTGTAATCTATGCTGGTGGCATAAATATCTTTTATCTGTTGATAGAATAGGCGTTCTGAAAGGCGTATTTCACGTATTCTATCCAACAACTCTTTGAAGTAGTTGTATGAAGACCCCGTTTTCAGGCGTTCGTCATTGAGAACAAATCCTTTGATTAAGTACTCTTTCAGCCGTTGTGTTGCCCAAATGCGGAATTGTGTGCCTTGTAGAGATTTAACGCGGTATCCAACGGAAATGATAACATCAAGATTATAATATTCAATGTTTCGTGTTACTTCTCTATTACCCTCTGTTTGAACTGTTGCAAAATTTGCAACAGTTGTTTCTTGCGGCAATTCTTTTTCGGAAAAAATATTTTTTATGTGTCGAGAAATTGTAGATTTATCACGCCCAAAGAGTACTGCCATTTGGTCTAAGGAGAGCCAAACCGTTTCATCTTCAAAACGAACATCAACCTTGATTTTTCCATCTTGCGATTGATATATAAGGATGTTTCTTTTGTCGCTTTCGTTATTCTCCATACTGCTGTTTGGTATCTGTTTCATTGTTGCGTAGTCGTGTTTTAAGTGTGCAATATCCGCCGTGTTGCTGAGGCTTGTTTGCCGTGTGAGTGTGGTTCGATTGTTTACCATTTCGTGTGATACCACGAAATGGTAAGGCTACCACAAAGCAACTTTCCCCGCAATGCCCAAATCGAGTGTGGCGGTGGCGATGCCTAAAGCCTTGAAGACGCGGCTCATTGTGGGGATGCTGATGCTGTAGCCTTTTTCGATGCGTGAGATTTGCGCTTTGCGCACACCCACGCGTTCGCCTAATTCTTCTTGTGTGAGGTTTTGCATGAGGCGTGCTTTCTTGACGGCTTCTCCGATGCGGTAAGCGTGCAGGGCTTCCGACACTTCGTTTTCATAGGCGTTGCGTTCGGGCGTGCCTGCCTTTCCGATGAGTTCGTCTTTTACTTCATCAAAGGTATAGAGTTTTATGTTTCCTAAAGTCTTCATCGTTTTACTTGTTTTTAAGTTCAAAATATTCTTGTCGTATTCTCTCGGCTTTCGCTATTTCTTTTGCCGGTGTCTTTTGGGTTTTCTTTATGATGCCGTGAGTGGCAATGATAAGGGTTTGTTCTTCTGTGTCCCAAAAGGCAAAAAGGCGATAGGCAATGCCGCCATAAAGCGTGCGAAATTCCCAAATATCCGAATTTTCCAACTTCTTGAAAAGCTCGTTGTTCTTTTCGCCCCCTATCACTCTGTCGGCATTATGGAAAATCTTCTTGTAGGCTTGCTTTGGCAGGCTTGCAAGGAAATTTCTTGCTTCGTCTAATAATATATGAGTTGAATGGCATTCATTGTTTTTATGTTTCTTTCCGCTTGCAAAGATACAAAAAAGTTTCGTGTTTACAAAACTTTTGAAGTTTTATTTGTGGCGATTTCGCCATGGTTTAAAGGAAATTGACGCTCATGATGACGCGACCGAGCAGGTGGACGCGGGCGATGGGGATTTCAAAGTCGTCGTATTCTTCTCGGTTTACGGAGCGGGCTATCCAGTGGGTGTTTTCTTTCGCAGGGTCGGGGTGGCGGCGGAGGTATTTGATGTGGGTGTGGTTGTTTCCGTCTTCGTCATAGACAGCCACGGCATAGATTTCGCCGAACGGCAGCTCGAGGGCTGAACTCACCAATGAGCGAGGGCGGACGGCTACACGCGTGCCGCTTTTGAGCAATGGAGCCATCGAATCGCCCTTAATCTGTATGATGTAGGTGTCGGTCGGCACACCCGGCACGCTCCACATGGCGATGATGG
Source organism: Prevotella sp. (assembly GCA_022779305.1). GTDB lineage: Bacteria > Bacteroidota > Bacteroidia > Bacteroidales > Bacteroidaceae > Prevotella. The sequence continues at coordinate 20,866 of JALFSW010000074.1, forward strand.
GTTCGCTCAGCGATATGATGCCGTCGCCTCCGTGAAACTCCACATCATATTCGGGAATCATCTCCACCCCTTGTCGCTTTGCCGCTTCATAACTTTCCTCGTCAGTTGCAACGATACGAGGTTCTGATGCAGGCGGAGAAGATTGGAGCATAGAACCCTCGCCAGTGAGTAGCCACGTTTTGTTTATAGAAGGTTCCAACTTGCATATTTTGAGAACTATTTGTTCGCTCAAAACCTTTCTTCCTGCTTTAATATCTGACAAAAATGACTTTCCGATCTCTATTTGTCTTGCTAAATCAGACTCATTATATATAATTCGCTCTTTTTTAAGATAAGATATAATTTCTATAAGTCTTTTATTTTCAACAATTTCCATAATTAACACTATTTAGAATTTGTTTAAATAGAACAAGAGTAGATTATTTAGTTCTATTTTTTCTTTTAATTTAGAACATTTTGTTCTATCTTTGCACCATCAAACACAACGGATGTGCTCCGTAGTGAATGATAATGAGAGCTGCCAACGCGGCGCACCATCCCCAAACCCCATCTGCAATGGTGCAAAGATAAGGCGGTTTTTCTTTTCAACAAAAAGTACAACAAACAAAACAAAAAGCAATAAACAATATTTAACAATAATGGAAACAAACAAAAAGTACAAACTTCTCGAAAGTGATACCATCAATGTAGGCGGAAGGACGCTCTACCGAATAGAAGCGTTGAGAGACTTCTCGAACGTAAAAAAAGGCGAAAAAGGGGGATATATTCAGACGGAAGACAATCTGCAACACAAGGAAAAGTGTTGGGTCTATGGCAATGCAAGGGTCTGTGACGATGCGGTGGTCTGTGACAATGCGGTGGTCTGTGACAATGCAAGGGTCTATGACAATGCGGTGGTCTGTGACAATGCAAGGGTCTGTGACAATGCGGTGGTCTGTGACAATGCAAGGGTCTATGGCAATGCGGTGGTCTGTGACGATGCGGTGGTCTGTGGCAATGCAAGGGTCTGTGGCAATGCAAGGGTCTGTGACGATGCGGTGGTCTGTGGCAATGCAAGGGTCTGTGGCAATGCGGTGGTGAAAAATAAAGGGGATTATATCATTTTTAAAAATTGGTGGTCTTCTGGTCGCTTCTTCACTTGGACACGGTCGAATAATATGTGGTGTGTTGGGTGTTTTTATGGTACGGGAGAACAACTCGTAGCTAAAGCAAAGAAAGATAGTGAGATAAGTGGTAGAGAATATGAGCGCATCGTTAATTATGTAGAAGACATCTTGAAGCAAGACGCAACGGAACAACAAGAAGAAAAATAACGAAGATGAGTAAGCACAACAAGGAGAGGATAAAAGAGCAGTGTATGAAGCGATGGTTTAGCAGGCTCGAAGATAGTGGGGTTATCTGTGTTACTCGCCTCTCTGACATCGTCAAGAACCCAAAGGTGGATTTCGAGGTTGGTGACAAGGTGGACTATCTACCACAGGAGGGCAAGGGCTTAAAGAACCTTACGATAATGGCAATTGCTAAGGGTTTATATTTTTGGTGTTTCAAGAAGTGCATCTACCTGAATAAGGATGATTATTATTTTCCTATTCACCCCGACGAATTAACGCACCACCAAGTAAGCAAAACAAAGGTGAAAGATTGAGGATAACAAGACAAGGGGGCGCACGAACTCTTTGCACGGCGGTGCGATGAGGCTGAAAGAATGTAAACATTATCCATACAATAGATGTTTTAGTTTTTACTTTTCAAATGTTAAAGCCCGTGAGGGCGGACAACGTTCATCCAATCTTCATAGAGTTAAGTGTTTATAAGTTTCATAGATTTAGGTTTTTAGGTTAGTAGCGAAAGCTCGTGAGAGTGTATATGTGTAATTGTTTATTATGCGTGCGCCCCCTTTTAAAAAAGAAAGGAAGAAGATAGGCGGAGAGTTCAAGGCTCGGAGAGTGGTTCAAGTCCACAATCGCCACAAGATAAACAAAAAGGAAAAATAATATGAATAAAAGAACAATTGAAGCGGGACATCTGAATGTTGATGTATTGCGAGCAATGGACATCGGGGACGAGGTTACGATTAAGTTACCAACGGAGATTGCTTGTGACAATGCGCAGAAGTATGTGTATATCTCACAGAAGAGAGTAAGGAAGCGGTTCTCCACGTCTGTGAACCTCATAGACAGAGAAGTGACAATTACTTGCGTGAAGAGATTAACAGATTAACGCTCTCCTAAAAAAAAATAAACAAAAAAAAATGGAAGCGAAACAATTTAAAAAAATAGCCATCCAATGGCTAACAACGGGAACGCTATCGGTATTCACGTCTGTGGCGATAATCTTGTTTTTCGGTGGCGCAAGCGAAGATATTACGGTTGAGGCTTATTTGTGGCTGAAGATGGTATCAATCGCTGCACTTGTGGTAGCCGTAGCAGGCTGGAGAGTATGTAAGACCAGCAGGCTTCTACCGAATGAACTCGAAGATTATATCAAGTGGTGTAGCAACGAAGAATAAACGGAATTAAACGATAAGACTATGGACAACGAATTTAAAAACGAGGTGCTCAAGCAGCTAGAAGCCATCCGACTGACAACGATTTTGAGCGCAAAAGAAGTGCTAACGACAGAGGAGTGCGCAATGATGCTGGGCTGGTCGCAGAACACGCTTTATATGTACACCTCGCAAAAGAAGATACCCCACTACCGAAGAGGGCGGAGCGTGTATTTCTCGAAACGCGAAGTGGAGAACTGGATAAAAGGCGAACGAGTGGACACGGACGAACACATAAGAAACAAGGCGGTAACGTTTATTGCACTCAAGGAAGCGGAGGCAAAGAGAGGAAAGAAAAAACAAACGGCAATATAAAATAACAAGTGAAGATGAAGAAGATAATCATAAAAGACCTGACGCTCAAGAATTGGAGAGGAGAGCGCAACAGGACAACGACATTCAGTCCAACGAAGACCACGATTTCGGGCGCAAACGGACTTGGAAAGAGCAGACACTTTGACGCTTTTATGTGGTTGCTTTTCGGAAAAGACCGCTACGACAGAAAGGATTTCAACGTTAAGACAACGGTAGGCGGACACACATTGGAGCGAACCAACAGCGAGGTTGCGGCAACGCTGACGGTGGACGGAGAAGAACTGACTTTGCGCAGAGTGCTTGCCGAAAAGTGGGTGAAACCGAGAGGAGCGGTAACGGAAGTGTTTAAGGGCAACGAAACGGAGTGTTATTGGAACGAAACGCCCGTGAGCGTAACCGAATACAACGGACGGATAAAAGGACTTATCGATGATTTGGTGTTTAAATTGGTTACGAACCCCGACTTTTTCTGTTCGCTGCATTGGACAAAACAAAGAGAACAGCTTTTTACGCTTGCGGGCACGGTGGACGACGAACAAATCGCAGCGACAAACGACAAGTTCAAAGCGTTGCTTGACAGCGTAAAGGGCAAGGGATTTGAAGACTTCAAAAAAGAATTGTCGGCAAGAAAGAAACGACTGAAAAACGACCTTTCGGAAATCAATCCGCGCATCGACCAGACCATACAAATGATGCCGACGGAAGCAGACTTTACAGCCATCGAAGCGGAGATAAAAGAGGCGGAAGCAGCCATCGAAGAAAACGAAAAGGCACTTGCAGACAAGGCAACCCGACAAGAAATGCAATTTGCAGCCATCACGCAGCAGGGAAAGGAAATTCAAGCACTCAAAGGACGCAGGCAGAAAATCGTTTTTGATGAAGAAACGAAAGCAAGAGAGGAGGCTTTCAATGCAAATGCGGCAAGGCGCGACCGAACGGAAGAAATAAACGGCATCAAGCGAGCATTGCAAAGATACGCAGAGGAAACAGACGCAGCAGCGGCAAGCATCAGACGCTATGAAACACAGCTTGAGAGTGTGAAAAGCAAGATGGACGCTTTGCGAAATGAATGGTACGATGTGAATGCACAAACGTACAAAGGCGAAACGACTTGCAGCCATTGCGGACAAGAACTGCCGACAGAGAAGCAAGCAGCCGCCAAAGAACACTGGGAGCAGCACAAGGAAAACCGCTTGAATGAAATCACGGAAAGGGGCAAGCGATACAATGCGGAGCGAGAAGAAATAGAAAATCAAATCGCAAAAGCTGAGAAAGACAAGCGGACGATAGAGGAACTCGTAGAGAAAAAAACGGAAGAACTTCGACAAATGGAAACGGAACTTGCAGGAATGCAGGAAGCGACACAAAGAAAGGTAATCGCAGAGGAGATAGCAGAATATCAGGAACTCTCAAAACAGATTACAACACTCGAAGAGAAGCTCAAAGAAGAAAAAGCAGCCATCGACACCGCAGACACGGACGATTTGAGAGCACGCAATCAAGTATTGAGAAGCCAAAGAGATGAAGCGAAAAAGCGACTTGCGGACAGAGACCGCATCGAGATGTGTAAAAAACAAATAGCCGACCTCGAGGAGAAAGGAAAGACACTGGCACAAAAGATAGCGGACGCAGAGCAGGAAGAATTTGTAATTTCGCAGTTCACAAGGGTGAAAATAGAAGAATGCGAAAAGCGCATCAACAGTCTGTTTGAGAACGTAACGTTCAAACTCTTTGATTTCACAATCGAAGATGTGAAGAAAGAAAACCCGGTGGAAGTGTGTGTGCCTTACGTAAATGGCGTACCCTACGAAACGGTAAACACGGCAGGCAGAGAGAACGCAGGGCTGGAAATCATCAAGGTGCTGCAAAGGTTTTACGGAGTGGAAGCACCCGTGTTTTGCGACAATGCGGAGCGAGTGAACCGATACACGGAAATGGATAATCAGATGATTTTCCTCAAGGTAACAGACGATAAGGAATTAACAATCACATATTAAAAAAATAAGGAGAAAGAAACAATGAGCAATTTACAACAATTCAACCAAACCATCACAAACCCAAAGACGCAAGCCTATTTGGAGCAGGTGTTGTCGTCTAAGAAGAATGCGTTTGTGAACAACATCGTTGCACTTGTGAGCAACAATGCAAATTTGCAAGTATGTGAACCGATGAGCGTGATGTTTGCAGGACTGAAAGCAACGGCACTCGACTTGCCGCTTGACCCGAATTTGGGTTTTGCGTACGTCATTCCCTACAGAAACAACCGAGAGGGCAAGACAGAAGCACAATTCCAAATGGGTTACAAAGGGTTTGTTCAGTTGGCAATCAGAAGCGGACAATTCAAGACCATCAATGTAACGGAAGTGAGAGACGGAGAGGTGGCAGCATTCGACTTGCTCACGGGAGAGATGCGCTTTGCAGCCGTGGAAAACAGAATGAGCCGCCCGGTAATTGGTTATGCAGCATTCTTTCGATTGACCAATGGGTTTGAAAAAACCTTGTATATGACCAAAGAAGAGGTGGAGGCGCACGCAAAGAAATATTCGCAGACGTATTCAAGCAAGAATATGAATGTGCAGAAGAACAGCAAGTGGGAAACGGACTTCGATGCAATGGCAAAAAAGACGGTGGTCAAGTTGCTTTTGTCAAAATATGCTCCGTTGTCGGTGGATATGATAAATGCCGTTTCGAGCGACCAAGGTGTATTGAGCGAAAAGGGAGTGAGATATGCAGATAACGAAGAAAGAGACATCGCAGACGCGGTGGCGGAGGAAATTACGGAAGAGGGCAACAAAACGCCTTTGTCGATGAATGTAGACGAGGAAACAGGCGAAATCAAAGACGCTGCCCCACAACCTACGAAAGACGAACAAAAGCCGGAGGCAAAACAAAGAAACCTACCGGGCTTTTAATTCGGCATTGAGAAGTAAAACAAGACAATAAAAGAAAGTACAAAAAGAAATGGAACTGAAGATACTCGGCAGCTCATCGGCAGGAAACGCTTATTTGTTCGACAATGGGAAAGAAGCATTGCTCGTTGAATGCGGAGTATCTTTCAAAGAGATACAAAAAGCCGTTGCTTTCGATATTCGACGGATTAAGGGGTGCATCGTCAGCCACGAACATGGCGACCACACAAGACACCTAAAGGGCGTTATGGCGGCACGCATACCTATCTATATGTCGGAGGGAACGGCAAAGGCACTAAAGGAGGAGAACAACCCACAGATAACAACCATCAAGAGACTGAATGTGTTTAACATCGGAGGTTTCAAGATACAGGGGTTTGATGTGCAACACGATGCGGCAGAACCAATGGGATATTTGTTGCAACACAAAGAAACAGGTGTAACGCTTTTTGCAACGGACACCTACTATCTGAAATATCGTTTTGAGGGACTTTCAAACATCCTCATAGAATGTAATTACAGAAAGGATATTTTGGATGAAAACACTCGTTTGGGGATAATCGCAAAGCCCCAGAGAGACCGCACGATTAAAAGCCATTTGAGCTATGAAACGTGCAAAGAAATCCTGCAAGCCAACGACCTTAAAAAGGTCAATAACATTGTACTGATACACCTTTCGGCAGCCAACAGCAATGCGGAAGAGTTTAAAAAAGGCATCAAGGAGCTGACAGGAAAGAATGTTTGCGTAGCAGACAAGGGCGTAACGATAGATATAAACAAAACGCCATTTTGATAAAAACAATTGAACAAAAAACATCATTTAAAGTAAATGTGTATGGAAAAAGCAATGGCTAAAGACATTCAAAATCGCTTGCAACGTGAGGCGTTTTTGAAAGACAATTGCGACGCGGTGGAGGAAAAGGGCTATATGAAGCCTTTCAAGGCAGAGCAATTGCAGGGACACAAGGAGAAACTCGCAGAAACTTCTATAAAGATAGAAGAAATTGAAGAGGAGCTGAAGGAAATCAAAAAGGACTTCAACGACAGGCTCAAAGACCTCAAGGAGGTTGCGCCAAACATTGCATTGATAGAAGTTTAACACCAATCCACCGCTTTGGCTCGCTCGCGTGAAAGCGTGCCAAGGCGGAATAAAACCAAAAGTATAGTAATGAAAGAAACTTTTTACTTCCGCCACGACTGCAACGCCCGACAGGATGAGAAAATTCTCGCTCTTAGGATGAAGCACGGCTGGGAGGGATACGGACTATACTGGGCGTTAATTGAACGACTGAGAGAAAACGCGAACTACGAGTGCGTCTGTGATTATAACGTTATAGCCTATGACCTACGTGTAGCAGCGAATTTAATTAAATGTATTGTTGAGAATTTTGGGCTATTCACCTTTACCGATGACGGTAAGCGTTTCTACTCCAAACGTCTCTCTGACGATATGAACTTCAAGGATGAACTTTCAGCCGCTCGAAGCGCAGCAGGAAAAAAAGGAAGTGAAACTCGGTGGAAAACACCGCAAAATAATGACAAAAGTAACAGCGAACCAATAACAAACCAATCGCAAACCGATAGCAAAGCTATAACAAAGCTATGGCAAACCGATAGCAAGGCTATAGCTATAAAAGAAAAGGATAATATAAGATATAATAATATCTCTTTTCTTGACAGAAAAGAGTCTGAAACTTCCGTTTCAGGCAAGGCGGATTTTGAAAAAATAATCGATTTATATCATTCAATCTGCAAATCTTTTCCACGTATCATCAAGCTAACGCAAGGTCGCAAGCAAAAAATAGAAATTCGTTTCGTAGACGAAATGAAAGGCGACTGGAATTTGCTTGAAAGCGTATTCAGAAAGACGGAAGCGTCAAAGTTTTTGCGTGGTGATAATAAAAACGGCTGGAAAGCATCATTTGATTGGCTGTTCTCCAATGACAAAAACTGGTGCAAGGTTGCAGAGGGCAATTTTGACAATCGTGTGAATGTTGAACAAAGGGGAATTTCAAGTAAAGATAACAACATCAACGACGAATGGAAATAAAGAAGCAAGAGCCACACAAGCCGAACATAGGGAGGCTTGTGCGCCATATTGAGACAAGCGGCTACTTCAACACTTATCGCAGGTATGCTTACACGAACTACGATATAAGTCACGCCTTGAAGGTAATCGAAGCAATAGGGAAAAGCCGAAACAGAAAATTTGTGATTGACGAGGAAAACCGCTTTGCGTATGAGAATTTCATCAAGTGGTGCCACGGAGACACGACGATGCAGGCTTTAGATCCCTTAACTGGGAACATGAAAAAAGGGAACATCAAAAGCGGGATATATATCGCAGGGAACACAGGAAGCGGGAAGTCGTGGTGTCTTGAGATTATGCTTGCCTATGTTCAGGCGTTGAACTTCCAAATTAAGTTCACAGACGAAAGAACACCAAGCCCCCTATACTGGTACATAGTAAGAGCGGACGACATTTGCGAACAATTCGCCAGAAGTGGCGACATCTCCAACTATAAAAAACGTCTTATCATTGGCATCCAAGACTTCGGGCAAGAACCCAAAGAGACGCTCTACATGGGTAACAGACTGAACGTGCTACAGCAGCTTGTCGAGTATAGGGGCGATAGAGCGGATGAGATAACGTTAATAACATCGAACTTGAGAATATCAAGCGAGACGCTAAAAGGTCGATATGGAGACCGTGTGCAGTCGAGGCTTGCCGAGATGTGTAACTACTTCGAGATAAAGGGGAGAGATAGGCGAATATTATAAAGTTCATCCAAAAATAAATTTATTCCGTCAGGCGAAAACAAACAAATATGGAAATTACAAGCATAGCAATCATAGCAATTATCATTAATCTAATCTTCATCGCTGTTATTCTTGGGATTGGTCTTCTTAAGAGGTTAGACACATTAGATACAGCGGTTGGGATTAATTTTGAGCTTCTATCCAGCATCTCTCATCAGAATGATATGACGATGTATTTACGCTTGCTCGAATTGAAGCAAACGCTTATTCAGAGTGAGAGATACGAAGAAGTTTAACTAGTTGAAAAACAGATACAGAAGTATCAAAAAAGAATAAAAGAGTATGAACAGAGAAATTAAATTCAGAGGCTGGAACGTCAAAAATCAAAGATGGTTGCGCGGATATTACTTCGTAAATCGTGGCGAATCGTTTATCGTTAAAGATGAAATTCAAAATCCATTTGTAACACCAGATGACTTCCTTGTAGCCCCTGAAACTATCGGGCAATACACTGGGTTGAAAGACAAGAACGGCAAGGAGATATACGAGGGAGATATTCTAAAGACACCTCGTGAATTTATTGGTCAAGTTGTGTTTGGCAGAGCGGAAGAAAAGTGTAAGCATCGAGAATATGGTAGAATGCTTACCGATGTCTATACAACTTACGGCTGGTGTTTCAGACGTGTTGATGGCTATATTTGTGCGATAGATGATAGCATTTTAGATGGGGAGTTAATCGGTAATATTTATGATACCCCAAATTTTATGCGTAATTGTAAAGACATACAAAGATGAAAGGAACAGACAATTTTAAGCGCACTATCCAAGACTACTTGGAAGTGCGTGCAAAAACGGACGAGTTGTTTGCAAAATCCTACGCCAAGCCAAACAAAAGCATAGACGAGTGCATAACTTACATTCTGAACGAAGTCCAAAGAAGTGGTTGCAATGGTTTTGAGGATGACGAAATCTTCGGGATGGCGGTTCATTATTATGATGAGGACAATATAGATGCAGGTAAAAAGATTAACTGTACAGTGGTCGTAAATCATACAGTAGAACTCACAGAAGAAGAAAAGCAAGAACTCAAAGATAAGGCTCGTAATGACTTCTACAACGAACAGCTAGCCAAGCATCGTGATAGTATGAAACCAAAGAAAAGGGTTGAAAAGAAAGTTACCGAACCATCTTTGTTTGATAGTCTATGAAACCAAGGAACAAGATACAAAGAGAGGTTGTTGCCTTAAGTAGCACACTTCCTACTATCACAGATAAGCAAAAGGAATGGGGTATTACTCATTCCTACACAGAAAAAGAACGCTCTTACGCAAAGACTATGTATCGGTATTTTGTTATCTCTTCGCGTGTAAAAGATTGGCAGGTATGCCGTTTCTTTCTTATACGAAAACAAAGACAGTTATATGAAGTGATAGAGCCAATACGCTTGTGGTTCAATGCTGAGGGACACATGGAGGTTGAAGCGATGAATAGGTTTTGTATGAGTGGCAGAATAGATAGCTGGATAATTGAAAGCGAATTGTCATTAAAGCAAATTCCAACTTCATACAATGACTATACACAGATGTTGTCTATATCCGCATCAAAGGTTACATCTGCGCTCCCCATCTTGAAGCGAAATGGGGTAAAACGAAGTTTCCATAATATGCAACCTCGTGATGTGATAGAGGGGCTATTAAAGAACAATATGTTTGAAACGCTTTGGAAATGCAAGCAATACTCCCTACTCCACGCATTGGCTTACGATTGGAATGCCGGCTACAACGATACCGAGAAGATGGCTGCTGTGAAGGTAGCATTGCATCACGGCTATAAGATTACTGACGGCCGTATGTGGCTCGATATGATAGATATGCTTAAACGAGCGCACAGGGATATTAGAAACCCTAAGTTCGTTTGCCCCTCTGATTTGCAAAAAGGGCACGATGAAGCATTGGAGTGGTATCATAAGCACGAAGAAAAGCAGAGAAAGATAGCCGAGCGAAAGAAGTTGCTCGAAGATAAAAAAGCTGCCAAGAAATATGAGGTAGCTCGCAGGTGCTTTATGGGCATGGTGCTATCAGACGGTAAGGTTGTTATCGAAGTTCTGCCAACGGTTAAAGATGTTATGCAAGAGGGCGAAGCTATGCACCACTGCGTATTTGCCGCCGAGTATTACAAGCGACTGGATAGTTTACTCTTAACTGCAAAAGTAAATGGTGAACGAGCAGAAACTATCGAGGTTGATTTGAAACGCTACCAACTGGTACAATCTCGTGGGGTATGCAATCAAAACTCCAAGTATCATGATGAGATAGTGAACTTGGTCAATGAGAATATGAACGTAATTAGGAATTTTAATAAAGTAGTATAGTATGGAAATAAAAGTAACAAGGGACTACTCTCTATTTAAGAAGTTAGAAGGTAATCGTAGTGTCAAGAAAAGGAATGCACTTGTTAAGTCTATTAAAGAGTTTGATTTGACGAGGTATTCTCCTATAATCGTAAGTGATGATTTTCGTATAGTTGACGGGCAGCATAGATTTGAAGCTTGTAAGGAACTTGATTTACCAATCTATTTCGTTGTAATGCCGTCAGATAATGCAGAAAAAGCAATGATTGTTCTGAATAAGTACCAATCACAATGGCGTAACGAAGAATTTTTCCAATACAGTGTTGAGAAGTTGGGAGGTTCTTACAAAGAATTAAAAGACTATATAGACAAATACAAGATACAACTATCGTATGCTGTTTTACTTTTCCCTGTAAAGCCTTTTGAGACAGCAAAGGTAAGAGATGAGAATTTTATTTTTGACAAATATGAGCATTGCGATGAGTTGGCTGAGTACTATTTAAGTCCAGAGTTTAGAAGGTTGCCGTTTTGGAAGTCGAAACCCTTTGTAAGAGCTATAAGATACTTTTTTGAGAAATCAGATAGCAAGCAACGGGATAAACTGAAAAAGAAATCATTAGCAATTCCACAATGTGCAAGTCATATCCAATATAATGTAGTATTTGAAAATCTAATAAAAATGCGTAGATGACATGAGATGCCACTACGAGAATATCAAAGGCGTTGGCAAGGTGCTTATTCCTTGCTGTATGGCAGTTGCCGTTAGTGGAGACATAGAAAGATGCACATGCCATCGTGAACCTCAGTCCTTTGCCACTTTTGAACGGGCGGAGTACAACAAGGAAGTTAAGCGTCTAAAAGCAAAGATAAAGGAACTTGAAGATGAGAATGAGTATTACCGAAAAGTATTAGAAAATAACGAAATAGAAATAAAATTATGAGTGCCAAAATCATGTTTACAGAGTTAAAACGAGCGTATTCTCATGGTTATATGAATTATATTCCTAAGTTTCAAGAAACGTTCCCAGAACTTAAACATATAAGTAGAGAGGAATTAGCAGATAGGTTTATAAAATTAGGGATAGAGTTTTACACCGCAGAAAGGAAACCAGTCCCGCTACTTATAAGACTCACAATGCCGTTCGCTTTTATAACATTTGTCATAATGATTCTTTTAAGCCCTTTGCATTATTTAATCACAGGCCGATGGAGGTATGATTTGAAAGACAATAGCAAAATTATGAATTGGTTTGACGCGGTAGGCTTTTAGATGCGATTCAATCTCATGCTAAAAGCATGACAAAATAGAAAATCCGTACAATAACAAGCATTAAGATTATGACAAGAGAAGAAATTATGAATCAAGGAAGACCAACAGAACTTCACTGCTTTGAAACAGACAGAGAAGAGCAATGGTACAATTTAGGTCTATACGATGGGCAACTGCTAATCCTTGGCACTCTGTTGCTGACGGAGATTTACCGAAAAAAGATGGCAGATATTTGACATTAAGCAAAAACTCAAAAGGATACTACTCCTGTGTACACGAATATCAAGCGTGTAATGGTGGGTATTGGAGTACAATTGGTTACCAATCAGATATTTGCTATTGGACGGAGATACCGCAACTCCCAAAAGAAAGTGAGGTGAGCAAATGAGAGTAACAACAATCCATGTATACTGCGAGGGTGAATACATGGGAAATATCATGTATAGTGACCGCATACCATATTTCACAGAAGAAGAATTGCTAGATGAAATCTTAAAACATTTTCCGAACCTCAAAGGAAAGCGTTGGAATTTAATATTTAGCTAATATTATAGGAAATGAAAGCATACCGAATTAAGCATATACCTACTGGGTTATATTACCAGCCAACAAAAGGAGGCAACAACCTTTCTGAACAAGGAAAAGTATATCTAACAAATGCAAATCCTTTGTCCTATAATAGGGGACATAGTTATATATGGATAGCCTTAAAGAAAAGTAGCAAGGCTTATCGTATTTATGGAGACAAACTTCCAGAGTTGTATGAATGCCCTTATAATGGAAGTATAATGCAAGGACGTGTACCCAAAGATAATTTTGAAATTGAGTATATCAACGAGAATTTAAAAGCAAATGAAAGAAATTAAAGAACAATTCTTTGACGGCTTTAAGGTTGAAGCCAAAAAAACAGAAGCGAGAAAACAAATAGGCAGTAGCCATAATCCTATTATCTTTAATGACTATGACGCATTCATAGAGAAATTCAAAAACAAAAATCATCTTAAAACGACAGATGATTGCTACACCCCGAGGGATGTATATGAAGCCGTTGTAGAATATGTTAGTGAGATATACGACCTTACAGATAAGGTAATATTACGCCCGTTTTATCCTGGTGGAGATTATCTGAACGCAGAGTACCCGAAGAATGGCGTAGTAATAGACAACCCGCCTTTTTCAATGTTCAAAAAAATATGCGAGTTCTACTCAAAAACCAAAATCCCTTACTTCTTATTCGGTCCTGGTATGACGGTTATGAGCATCTGTAAGTTCGGGACAGCAGTTATTATCAATAGAGCAATAAGGTGGGAAAATGGCGCAAATGTCCGTGCGAACTTCGCAACCAATCTGTTTGGGGATGAATATATTGCAGTTACCGCACCGACATTAGACAAGAAAATATCAATGGCAGCATCGCAACAACAAACATCGAAGCTTAAAAAATATAAGTACCCGCCTAACCATGTGTCAGTATCAGACTTGCAAATTTTAACATCCAGAGGGCTCGAAATAAAGATAAGCAGAGAAGAAGCGGTATCTGTGTCGAAGCTTGACAACTATAAGGATTGTTTTGGGTGTAGGCTATTAGTTTCTGATAATATTGCAAAAGAAATAAAAGAAATAAAAGAAATAAAAGATGTTATAGATGTACACCTCTCCCAACGAGAGAAATATATAATAGACAAACTAAACACTCAAACAAAATGAACGCATTCAAACAGAACATACCCGCTACTGCCTATTGTCAAGCAAAGGCAGAACTAACAAAAGAAGAAATAAAGACGCTACACGCAATCTCTTCAACCTTCCACACCACCGTTGGAAGTGTGAACGACATCGCCCACAGCTACTTAGTAGATGCTGTAAACGAGATTAAGAAGACGAAGCACTACCGCCACGACATCAAGCACGCATGCAAAGAAGCACTCGAGAGGTACAAAAACTTCGAGCGGAGAGAACAAGCAACGATGCAGCATTCGTACGTAGACCGCAGGGTGTTGTATATGGACTTCTTGGATGGTGTTATGGCACAAGTGCAGGGTGATATATTCAAGCTCTATATGACTATCAAGCAACATCTAGACAGACAAAAGGCAAAGGAAAGCAAACTAAAGGCGCACGTCTTCCTTGCGCACATTCTTCTAGACTTGTCTGTTCACTTCTTCGATGCGTTCGCAGAAGCAATGAAGAACCGAGTAGCGGGCGTTGACTTGAGAGGGACATTCCTCGCTGGCAGGCTGGCGTATGTGTTTAACATTTGGGACGAAGTTGTTAAACGGCTTACTCCTGAACTCCACGGGAAAGACATTGACGACATTCCTAACGCACGATTAGCCGCGCAAATCATCGAGCAGAAGTTATCGGATGTGGAGGTGCTTTACAAGGCAGGCAGGGAAGCCGTGGAACTAAACAAGGAGACAGCCGAGGAAGTGATAAGGAAGATGGAGGAGGAGAAGCGAGAACTAAACAAATGATGAGGCGTAACAAATACGGAAACATTAGGACGGCAAGGCACGACAGCAGGAAAGAGAGCAGGCGTGCGGCTGTTCTTTCTCTGTTGGAGAAGAAAGGAACTATAACGGACTTACGTGAGCAAGTGCGGTTCGAGCTCATCCCCGCTCAATACGAAGTTATAAGTATAGGAGGAACAAGAAAGAGAAAATGTATAGAAAGGGCGTGTACTTATATAGCAGATTTTGTCTATCTGAACGAGCAGGGCGAACAGGTGGTGGAGGACGTGAAAAGTCCTATCACACGCACAAAAGAATATATCATCAAACGAAAGCTGATGCTGTTTGTGTATGGGATAAGGGTAAAGGAGGTGTGAAGTATTAGTGATGATGTGTGAGTGATGAGGCGGCAGGCAGGCTTTTCATATCTGAAATGTTAAAAAATAATCTTTTGATGATTTTTCTTCTTTATTTATTTGGATAATACGCAAAAGATTATTATCTTTGCATTGTCAAATATAAAATATGAGTTATGCAGTACACAGAAAAAGAAGATGAACTGATACAAGCAATCAGAAATTACAGAAGAGCCTATCCGAATGGACAGAGAAATCTTGAAATCTACATTTTGGATTTGGTTTATGAATTAATGGAAAATGAATAATCAAACGCCCTCTCTTTTTACAGAGAGGGCACAAAAACAAAATAGGATGGGAATAATAGTAAAACAGCAAAAAGCGACCGTTCGCCAGATTTTGGCAGATGTATATGAAGAAGTAAACTGGGCATATTTGGCTAAAAATTATTTCGGAAAGTCTCGTTCTTGGCTTTATCACAAGTTCAGTGGCATGAATAACGGAGTGGCAGACGATTTCAGCGAGGTTGACCGCGAAAGATTAAAGAACTCACTGCAAGACATAGCCAATCGCATTATGCAGGCGGCAGACAGGCTTTAACTCACAGCCTGGTATTTGACGAAGAGAGTACACCTGAATAAAGTGTACTCTCTTTTTCGTATCCTCAGCCCTCTTTCTTGCCTTTGGCTATTTGCAAGTGAGGGGTGTTTAAAAACGCTCCCCTATTCTATTTGGTTGGTGGTTGGGACGGAAGTGTGCTATACTTGCGGAGGGAGTAAGGCTTGTTTGATAGGCAAGTGTAGCTTAGTTGGTTGGTTGCTATTGATTAGATGGTGTGTTTCTATGAAATTGCATCACTTTTTTATACACTGAAATTTGCATAATACAAAGATTTTCGGTATATTTGTAGCATATTTATAAATAAACATACAAAAAAAAGGAGGAGAAATAAGCAATACAAGAGGTTACAAGGGGGTTAAAATGCAATGGTAACAAATTAGAAATCATTTTTAAAGCGGAAACACTTGCTAAAAACAGTTAACATTCAGAGTGTTAACGAAATTGACAATCAAAAAGAATATGTATACAAAGAAAGATAGAGCAAAAGTCTTTAAGCTGGCAACCGAGAAACTAAAGAAAGACGACAATATATTGTTTATTGAAGACCTTATCTCAGAACTTCCAATAAGCAAACCCACTTTTTATAAATATTATCCAAAAGGTTCTGATGATTATGCCGCTATATTAGAGTTAATCAACAAAAACAGAATAAGCGTAAAAAGGGATATTAGAAAGAAATTGCGCAAAAGTGGCAAAGCCGCCGAGCTACTTTCTTTATATAGAATGATATGCACCGAAGAAGAAAGACGTGTATTAAACCAAAGCTATATCGATGTAAAAGGAAAGGTTGACAACAAAATAGAAATAGGGTTTATTGAAACGGAGCATAAGCCCGCAAAGAGCGAGGACGATGTGGACGTATGATGCCGTTTAAAGTAATAGCACCGCTTTTCAGAGCAAACACCGAACAAGGCGTAAGGACTTACATAAATCAAGGGGGGACAAGTTCGGGTAAGACCTACACAATAATGCAGGTATTAATCTATTTTGCGCTGGTTGATGCCGGGTGTGTTATTACGGTTGTAGGTCAAGACTTGCCAAACTTGAAAGTTGGTGCGTTGCGTGATACCAAAACGATTATCGGAGGCAGTGAATGGCTTTTGAAGTTTTTCAAGTTTAACGAAAGCGGACATTTTGCAGTCGGTCGGAATGGTTCTGTAATAGAGTTTAAGAGCTACAAAGACGAACAGGACGCAAAGAATGGTAAACGTGATTATCTTTTCTTGAATGAAGCAAACGGAATAGGATATGATGTATATTGGCAGTTGTCAATTCGTACAAGAAAGAAAATATATATCGACTATAACCCATCGGAGCGTTTTTGGGTTCACAATGAAGTAAAAGGAAGCGAGGGCACGAGTTTTATTATTTCAGACCACAGAGGCAACCCTTTTTTATCGGAGGAGGAACACGCAAGAATAGAAGCAATATCTGATAGAGAGTTATGGAAAGTGTATGCACGCGGCTTGACGGGTAAACTTTCGGGGGTTATCTTCCCAAACTTTAATATCGTTGATGATTTGCCACCCCGTGATAGTTGGAAGTTGCACGGATATGGGCTTGACTTTGGTTTTACGAACGACCCCACGGCATTAACGCATAACGTAATAGCGCACGGAGAATTATGGACCGACCTTTTGATTTATGAAACAGGATTAACAAACCCTATGATTGCAGAAAAGGCAAAAGAGCTCGGAATAACACGAGCAGACCAAATCATAGCAGATAGCGCAGAGCCTAAAAGTATCAAGGAAATCTATAATGCGGGGTTGTGGATTATTCCTACCGTAAAAGGTAGCGATAGTATCGGAGTTGGTATTGATATTCTTAGGCGCTACAAATGGAATGTTACAAGGCGGTCGTTTGGATTGATTGAAGAGTTGCAGGCATACAAATGGAAAAAAGACAGAGACGGCAAAGAAACAAATACGCCTATCGATGCCTTTAACCACGCAATAGACGCAACAAGATATTTTGCATTGATGAAGTTAAACGTAAAGAAACGAGGACGAGCGAAAGCTCATTATAACAGACTTGATTAAATGGACAAAGGAACGAAGTTTAAAGAATGGATAATACGTGCAGAGTTCAGCCACGATACGGCAAACATAGAACTCGAAAAACTTACCCGCCCTTTACGAGTTGGGAGCATTCGCACACCTATTGATTTAAACGATATGACTATCGGGCAAATGGTGCAGTTATCGGAATGCAAAAACGGGCGTGAAATGTTTTATATCGTTTGCGGTGTATTGCTTGGAATGAAGCAAAAGCAGGTGGACGATTGCCGGGCGGTTGATGTGGTTCGATTTTGCGGCTGGGTGGCTGGCAGGTTGAAGCAAATAAACGCCCTATTCGATAGTGTGAAAAGCAAACCCACAACCGAGGAGGAGAAAGCGGGCGTATCGTCTTTGAATTTTGGAGTGTTTGGTTTAATTGATTGGTACGCTTTACGTATGGGTATCACAGACCACGAAGAAGTAACAAACGTAACGTGGGGGCGTGTTTATAAATGTCTTGAAATGGATATGAAGAAAAGGGAGTTTGACAAACGATTAGCAAAAGTATATGAAGCGGAGCATAGAAAATAAAATAAGAGAGATTGCAGAAACAAAGTTTTGCAGGTTTAGTTATATTTTTGAAGATTGGAACGGAGCGTCCGAAGTAGTGGACAAGGTTTCGTTACCTGCGATTATTTGTTTGTTACCGGTAGGTGGGTATTTAAACTTTATCCACGGACGAGTAAAGGACAGCGAGGATTTGCTTATCGCTTTTGTCGATAAGGTAACAAGGGACGCAAACGGAGATGATAACGAGGAAGTTTATACACGAATGAAGCAGGCGGCGGCACAATTCATTAATGAAATGAATAACAGCGGGTATTTTGACCCTATCGACGGGCGTATAAAGTACCAAACCATTTTGGAAAGTGCAAGTGCTTACTTCACCGGTGTTTCGATTGAGCTAAACGTTAAAGAAAGGGGCGGTGTATGTCTATGATAGAGAGTGCGGCAAGAATTGTTTTTATCGAAGAACTGGAGGCGTTAAAGACAAAGATAATCGAACAGCATATAAGAGCAGGACAAAAAGCGAGCGGAGCAACAATAGCAAGTTTGCGAGTTGATGCAACAGCATACGAGGGAACATTGTATGGCAAAGCACCTTTTGGAACGCTTGAAACAGGGCGAAAAGGTGGTGCAGTTCCTAATGGGTTTATGCAGATTATACGTAAATGGATGGAAGATAAAGGCATTAAGGCAGAGCCGATACCATATAAAACAGATAGACCACATAAGTACACACCACAAGAACGGGGCGATATGTCGTTATCTTTCCTTATTGCAAGGAAGATAAAAAAAGAGGGGACGCAACTTTTTAGGAAAGGCGGTCGAGATGATATTTACTCAAATGTTATTCCAAACACGAGAGCAAGGATAATGCAAAGAATTGTAAAGTTATTGCAGGTAGAAGTAACAAACATTAAACTAAATAATGTAGAGGTATGAGAGCACAAACAAAAAATAATGTTACGTTAAAATATCCTGATGAAATCGGATTTGCTTTTAATGCTTGTCTTTTGATTGCAGATGGGGCGGACTTATTACGAATGACTACAAAGATAGGCAACGGCACAAAGACCGAGGAATTATTTTTAGATAGTTTCGACGGCAAGTGCTATTGTGATGTAAGAGAGTATGTGCAAACATTCTTTGACACGATGCAATTCGGGGCTGTGGATTATCAAAGAGAAGTAAAGACAAAGATGGGGGTGCGCTTGTCTTTTGAGGTAACAATTACCCTTTTGCAAGGTGCTGATGTAGTTTTTACCTTTGATGTCTTCTATATTTGGGGCGCATTGAAAATCGGAGGACAAGAAACATATAACGGATTTCGCACGCTTACTTGGTTCAAGGGCTTTCCGTTTACATTTGGGCTTTATTCAGCGGGTGGCGGTTCTTTGCTGTTTAGTCAAGATGGTGTGCCAAATCGTTTTTTAAGTATACCGGATATGGGAGTTTGGAATATTCCAATGTTACCCGGTGATAACGCAAAAAACCATTACTTGATTAGTGATTGCGTGGGACAATTTTTTGAAGTCGCTTTTGATAAAACGTTTGATATGACTTTCAGCTATCGGTTCAATGGCAGCAAGACGGACAAAATACGCATTAATGTTGTTGATAGTTGCAGTGATGGCTTTTACCTAAGATGGATAAACCGACACGGCTTTTATTGCTATTACTTGTTTAAGGCAGGAGCAGAGCAGCGAAAAAGCGAAAGCGATAATTTGTTTATGCGCAATAATCTTTTGGCGTTCGATATGTCGTACGGGTACGAGGGATATACAGGCAGGCAGCAGCAAATGAAAAGAGAGGATACGACGCCTATTTGCGCTCCGCTGGTTGATACTGAAACGTGGGACATGCTTTTTGATATTACAACGAGCCCATGTGTGGATTTGTTCGCAGGTTATCAAGGAAACGTTCCTAAATGGGTGGCGGTAACGGTTGTTGCAGCGACATATACAAAGAACAAAGCAGCTTTGCAAGATTTTGTTTGCAACATATTGATGCCTGATGTTAATGTACAAAAATTATAAGCTATGACAGATGAAAGACTTTACATAGACGGGCAGCTGGTAGATATTGGAAACGACACAAAAATTACAATGAATATCAAAAGTAATTTGTTTCGTGATGTTTCAAAGATAGCTGCAAATAACACATACACCATAAAGCTACCAAAGACGGTACGAAACCAAATGATTTTTCAGCATTCGGATTTAGTGCAATCAAAAGACGGATTTGCGTATAAGATGCACACCGCTCGTTATTTCCGTAATGGTGTGGAGATTATCAAAAACGGACGTGCGTCTGTTTTGAAAGTTTCGGACGACGCTATAGAGGTATCTATATTTTGGGGTATCTTTACAAACTTTGCGACTTTGGCAAGTGCAGGTACAACGCTTAATCAATTAGAAAGCAAAGACAGGTTGCTGTACAATAGAAGAAACGAAGTGAATACATATTCAGAAGCATTGAATAAAAATTACTTTTATGCTTGCTATGATGTTTGGACGCACGACGTGAATATAGATTATACGTGGCGAGGCGGTCAAGGTATGATTTACCCACGAATAGAAGAGCAAATTTATACAGATAGCAGGTTTGGGGGCAGCTATGGTTCTGGAAGCGATAGCGGTGTAGAGAATTTGCACCCGGTTGTAAAAGTTTCCTATTTGCTAAACTTGATAAAGGAACAAAAAGGGGTTGAATTGCAATTCTCAAAAAGCGATAAGGAGTATATAGATACGCTTATTATTCCTTTGATTGCAAAGAAGAGTAATGAGCTAACTTTTGATAGTTCGTTTAAGGCGGATTTCTTGTTTACGACAAAGAATACACCATTATTGCGTATAACGGAAGACAGCAATGTGTTCGCAGACAAAGCAGGGACAAATGTTTCTTATCTGAAAGCAAAAAGCGATGCGACTGTTATCTTTGATATTGCGGGGGAATGGGAACTTGATATAAAGAATTATCGTCCAACAGGCAGAACTTCTTCTGTTATAAACGGGCGGTCGGTTGCTTATGACAACTATAATTTTCTTTATGGTTATTGGATAAAGATGACCGTTAGCAATGGGACGGAAGCGCAAGAGTATGCTATCGGAAACAACCAACTACTTTTTAAAGTAGATGTTCCAACCGGTTACAAGGGAAAGGTGCGGTTTAAATATTCAGGGTATGGCAAAGTAGAAGTTAAAGCAGGCGCAAAAATAACTTTTGAAGTCGTAACGGGAGATGCCGGACTTCCAAAGTGGTTAAATAGTGCTTTTGGCATAAATCGAGATGCAGTAAGTTTTTTAGGCGGAACACTAAATGCAACACTGCAAAGCGATGACAACGTGCCAAGCGGCGGCTATTTTCCTATTGCAGAGAATTTGCCAAAGATAAAAATAACGGATTTCTTTAAATTCCTTATTGCTATAACCGGTTCTTTCCCTTTGCAGGTTTCACAAGATGGAGTTATAAAGGTTGTGCCATTATCGACTATTTGGAATAATCGGAACAAGGCGGTTGATTGGACCAGGAGGATAATAGCACAAAGAGCAGAGAACAAACCAAAAGATATTGAATTTGCGGTTGATGGTTACGGCAGACGAAGTTTGTATAAATGGAAAGATGATAATGTAGTAGGGAACTATGACGGAGTATTGCAAATAGATAACGAAACAATCGAAAAAGAAAAAACGATATTTGAGTTTCCTTTTGCAGCCACTAACGGAAACAATGTACCTATGTACACCGAGGCAGAAAAAGCAAAGGTTGCGAACATTTCGGGGGATGGCGGAAATACACAAACAGCAGAACAAAAGCCACCCACTTATAAAGCGTGCAAAGACCGCATTTTGAGGTTAAAAGAGGATAAAGACGGAAAGGCATTTGCATGGTTTGATATTGATATGCAAAAAATCATAGATGAAAAATATAGATACCTTTCAGATAGTTTGCAAAGAGCAAAGATAGTAACCGAAAGCGTACGTATCAGAGATATTGAGCTGGTTAATTTCGATGAAACGAAGCCTATATATTTGGCGCAATATGGGAGCTACTTTGCGGTATTGGAGATAAAAGCAAATGGAGACGGCATAGCAGAAGTTACAATGTTACAAATTTATTTTAATTAGGATATGAGCACAGAAGAACAGCAAATCCTTAACATTAAAGTTAAGTACGAAGATGCAGTGTATGGCATACTTCGATATAAAGAGAAGTTAGAAGATTTGTCAAAAGCACAAGAAAAATTGAAAAAGGACTTTGAGAGCGGTAAAATTACTTATGATGAGTATGCAACAACGCTTACAGCAGTCGAAGAGCAAGTAAAGTCACACAAAACAACGATACGTGAGCTTTCAAAAGATGTTCAAAGTAACATTAAGAAGGAAAGAGAGCAAGAGGGGTCGCTACGTTCTTTGCGTGCAGCGTTAAGCAATGCGACAAAAGAGTATGATAGCCTTTCAAAAGCAGAGCGTAACGGAGCAAAGGGGCAAGAACTCAAAAAACATATTAACGATATTACAAGCGAACTAAAGGAAGCGGAAGCAGAAACACAACGATTTTACAGAAGTGTCGGGAGCTACGAAGATGCTATCAAAAATGTATTAGGAGTAAACACGAACTTTGCAAACTCTATTATGGGTATGGCAGAGGGCGGAAAAGGTTTAGGCGGTATCTTCGATGGTGCTATTACAAAGCTAAAAGCATTCGGTTCTACTCTTATGGGCTTTATGGCAAACCCCGTCTTTCTTTCTCTCGCAGGCATTGCAGGCGCAGGCATAGCTTTCAAATGGTTCTTTGATTATAATAAGGGTATCATAGAAAGCACACGTCTGACAAAAGAGTTTTTAGGGCTGACGGGCGATAACCTAAAAGCAATAAGGGATGAAATACAAGCAACGGCGGACACATACGGCAAAGACTATAAAGAAACGTTAGAGGCGGTAGATACTCTCACGGCTCAATACGGATATAGTGCAAAAGAAGCATTGAAAATTATTAATGATGGTTTCCAAAGTGGAGCAGACCTAAACGGAGATATGATTAATAAAATTAAGCAATTTGCGCCCGCTTTTCACGATGCAAGTATCGGAGGTAGAGAGTTAGTCGGTATCATTCAACAGACAAGAAGCGGTATTTTTTCTGATGATGGTATGAACCTTATCCAAATGGGCAGCAAGAAAATACGAGAGATGTCCACAGCCACGAGCCAGTCGTTAGATGCTATCGGAATAAGCTCAAAGCAAGTGCAGGCTGATTTGGAAAGCGGCTCAAAATCTACATTTGATATTATCAAAGAAATAAGCACGAGATTAAAAGAGTTACCTCAAAACTCACAAGAAGTCGGAAATGTCTTAAAAGATGTCTTCGGACGACAAGGAGCGAACGCAGGTTTGAAGATGATAGAGCAACTCGATACAATGAATGTCGATTTAGAAAAGCTCAAAGGGACTACCGGAGAATGGGGTAAGAAGATGAACGAGCAGAAAGAAGCAAACGAAGAACTCAATAAAACAATGGCGGCTTTGTTTGATGTAAGCGACAAAGGCTTTGAGAGTATGCTAATGCAAATTAAAATCATTAGCACAAAGGCGATAACTTCTTTGCTAAAAGGGCTTATAAGCGTCATAAACTACTTTATAGACCTTTACAACGAAAGTTTGATTTTTCGTGCCGTTATTCAGTCTATCATTGCGAACTTCAAAAACTTATGGAATGCAGTTAAACTTGTTTTTAACTTGATAATTGATGCGGTTAAACAAGTAGGTAGGCAGTTATCGGGGTTAGCTGATATTTTGGAGGGTATTTTTACCTTTTCTTTCGATAAGATTAAAAAGGGTTTCAATACAATTGCAAATGGTTTCGTAAAAACATACAAGGAAGCGTTTGGCGATATAAAAGATTTTGCTAAAGAGTTCGCAAATAACAACATAGACGCAATTAACAATGTTATCAAGAACAAGAAAGTAAACCATATAGAGATACCAGCGTATATTGCAGACAATAGTGATGCGAGTATAGGGGATAACAGCAGTACAAACAAAGTGTCTTCTATTGGAGGAAGAAAAAACAAAAAAGCAAGCAAAAAAACTTCAAATAAACACACTGTCTCAGCCGAAGAAATGGCAAAAAAAGAAGCAGAAGCAATACGCAAAGCAGAAGATTTGCTGACGGAGCTTATCGTACAAACCGAAGAGCAAAGAAGAAAAGCTATAGAGGTACAATATGATAGGCAAATAGAAGATGTAAAACGAAGACTTGAAACAGAAAAAGGGCTAACGCTAAAAGCAAAACAAGCATTAAATGCACAAATAACACTTCTTGAACAAGTCAAGCAAAAGAAGTTATTTGAATTTGACGCAACGACAAAAGAGGAAGCAATTAAGCGAGAGCAAACGTATATTCAAAATATGCTTTCAGCGGTAGAAAAAGGCTCAAAAGAAGAATATAACTTGAAAATCAAAAGCATTAGCACCGCTTATCAATTGGAACTTGATGCAGCAAACAAGCAAGTGATGGCGGAGGAAGAAAAAAACAAGTTATTAGCGTCTATAAATGCCAAATACTACGAGCAAGAACAGCAAGCATACAAAGACTATCATAACGCCCTTTTAGATGAGCAAACAAAAGCAACCGAAAACCGATTTAAAGCAAAAATACTTGAAACACAAATCGAAAGCGGAGGAACTGATGAGCTGGGCGTTTTACGTTTGCAGATGGAGGAAAAATTAGCACTTCTCAATGAAGCGCAACAAAGAGAGGGCGAGACATTAGAAGAGTTTAACCTCCGTAAATTGCAAATGGAATGGGACTACCAACAATCAAAGAAAGCGATAAGCGAGAAAGAAATAGAAATCGAGCAAGCAAAGGCGGACGCAATCGCAGGAATTATGGGAGGTGTGCAACAAGTTGCAGAAGCATTCGGAGAAAGAAGCAAGACGCTTGCAAGGATGGCTAAAATATTAGCACTTGCAGAAATTTCTATCAATACGGGTGCGGCACTTGCAGCAGGTATAAAACAAGCACAATCAACACCATTTCCAGGAAATATTGCAGCTATTGCAACTACCGTTACCACAATTTTAGCGAATGTTGCAACCGCTATTAAAACGGTTAAATCTGCAAAGTTTGCTAAAGGTGGCTTAGTTACCGGAGAGGGTACGGAAACCAGCGACAGCATACACGCTCAATTATCTAACGGGGAAAGCGTATTAACAGCAGCAGCGACAAGAATGTTTGCCCCCGCTTTGAGTGCATTCAATCAAATAGGCGGTGGCGTTCCTATTATTAACAGTGGTGGAAACAGCCAACAAATAGGCGAGGAGTTCTTAGCAAGAGCCGTCGCTCGTGGTATGGCAGCAGCACCCCGACCTATTGTGAGTGTGGAGGAAATAAACAACACACGTGAGAGAATAGAAACAATCGAAAGAATAGCAATGATGAAATAAGTGAGTTATGACACAATACGAATTATTGAAGACGACAGAAAGCCTTTTAAGCGTCCTTTCAAAGAACAATATAGATGCTAACGATGTAAAGTATTTAGAGCTATATGGAGAGTATAGGAGACTGAAAGACGAGGGACACAAGGTTTGTTATATCGTGCATTATTTAAGTGAGCAATATAATTGCGGTGTGGCGACCGTCTATCGTGTGGTTAAAAGAATGGAGCAAGCAATAGAATAAATTTCATACGTTTTTTATTGGTTTTAAATTGTTAGAGGGTTTCTGTTTGTGAAAATAGGAACTCTTTTTTAAATACTATCAAAAAAAGATAGCGGCTATAAAGAATTATATACATTTTTCTCGATATTTATAAAGTATCTTTGCATATATATTTATTAACTATATGGCAGTACTTAAAATTTATAACGATATTCAGACCGAAAACGAAAAAAAAGCATGTTCGTTTTGGGGAGAAGCCGAGGGGGTATGCTTTAAAGACGTTGATGAATTTTGCAAGAGCATTCCTGCAAACGACAATGAAATCGAAGTGCGTTTACATTGTGATGGTGGTTCGTGTATCGAGGGCTGGGCAATTTACGACCGCTTGAGGGCAACGGGAAAAGAAATTACTTGTATTGTTGAGGGTAACGCCGCATCAATGGCAACCGTTATTTTGATGGCAGCACCAAATGAAAGACGAAAAGCATATCAAAGTGCGCAAATTTGCGTACACAATCCGTGGGTTTCTGTTTGGTCGTTAGATTATACAATGACGGCTGACGACTTGGAAAAAGCCGCAAACGATTTGAGAGAGCAACAAGAAAAAATACTTAATCTATATGTGGAGCGTTGCGAGTGCAACCGAGAGGAAATGCAAGCACTTATGGACGAAAACAAGTATATCGGAACGGATAGAGCTTTAGAGCTTGGATTGATTGGCGAAATAATTGCGCCCGCATCTGCAAAGAAGCAGGGTGCACAATTTAATAATCAAAAACAAAAAGAAATGACAAAAGTAAAAAAAGAAGAAGTAAAGGTAAAAGCGTCTTTGCTTGACCGAGCACTTGCAAAACTTGGTATAAAAACCATTGAGGAGCTTGCGCAAGGTATGGACTTATCGACGAGTGATGGGCAAACTCTCACTGTTGAACGTGAAGAGGGCGAGCCACAAATCGGAGACAAAGCGAGCCCGGATGGCGAATTTTTAATGCCAGACGGGAAAACTATTATCGTTGTTGATGGTGTTATCACAGAAATCAAGACGGATGGTAACGGCAGCAGCACAGAACAAAACGAGGACGAAACCCGCATCGAGGAACTTGAAAAAGAAGTCGAGGAGCTCAAAAAGAAAATCGAAGAACTCGAGGACGCAAACGCAAAAGCACTTGCGAACGCAAAGACGACCGAGGATTTGCGCATTTTGAACGCAGTGAAGATTGCAGGAGGTGAAAAAGCACTTGCAAAGATTTCGAGCAGCTATAAGCCCGAAGGACGAGTGCAGGACGGAAAAAACGCATCTCTGAAAGCAGAAGCACAAGAAGTTTCACCGATGAGACAAGAGATTGAAGCAAGGAAAAACGGAACATTCAAAAACAAGTAAGAAATGGGAAAATTTTTAGAAAACATTAGTTTTAATCCAAAAGACATTGCAGACTTAAAGGAAATTATTCCTTTGAGCATTGAGCAAGACGAGGATTATCAGCGATTTACGGCACTCCGAAAAGTAAAACACGGAGACCCTGTCGCTTTTATTGGCGATATGGAAGATGTCGGACGCAAGGGTGGTGGTTGCGACCCTGTATACAAGGAAGTTGGTATCGCAAATTCGCAAAAACGCTGGGAACTTGGCGATTGGCAAATCCCTATCAAAATTTGTTACGAGAGCTTGAAAGGAACTATTGCAGAATATTCTTTGAAGACGGGCACGGACGTTGGCGATTTGACCGATACCGAGTTTATGACTTATATCATTCGTCCGGCATTGGAACGACAAATGCGTGAAATGATTTGGCGTTTCGGTTGGTTTGGCGACACGGAAGCAAAGAATATCGCAGGTGGCGGTACTTTGACCGCCGGTGTTGACCCGGAATTGTTTACGACTTGCGATGGCTTGTTTAAGCGTATTTTCAAACAAGGCACCACAAATGCAAAGCAAATTACAGCTATCGCAGCAAACACAAAAACAAGTTATGCAGAACAGAAAGCAGCTATCTTGACAAAGGGTGTTGCAACGGGTATTATTGACAATATGTTGATGGACGCAGACAGCCGTATCACTTCGGACGGCGGTGCGGTTATCCTTATGACAAAAGGACTTGCGGACGCTTTGACAATGGACATTAAGAAGACCTACTCGACGATTATGCCGTGGGAAACCGTCTTTGATGGTTTGGACATTGCAAAGTATGATGGTGTTACTATCGCACGTGTATCTATTTGGGACAGAATGATACGCGCATACGAAAACAGCGGTACAAAGCTCAACAAACCTTATCGTGCGGTGTTTGCAAATATCAACCAGTTGCAAACTGGAACAGACGCAGACGGTTTGATTTCATCGCTTGACGTTTGGTTTGACCGCAAAGAACGCAGAAACTACATTTATTCAGCGGGGCGCATTGGTACTCAAATTCTTGAGGACGATATGTTCCACGCAGCATATTAATTTAGGAGGTCTGAATATGGCAGGAATTTGTGATAGTATCATTAGTAAGGGTATCGCAGTAGATTGCGATAACCCTATTGTAAAAGGTTTGGAAGCGGACGGCATTATCTGTAATCGTGCGGACGTTGATTTCTCTCAATGTGTTTTTGACAGCGACAACAAGAACATTATCAAGTCTTTGGTTTTGAAAAGCAGCAAGAAAGGTTACCCCGTTGTTCAGCAAGGGGCAACACCTTTCAGCGGTGCAAAGACTAATCTTGTAGTTGGAACATACAGAAACACATTCACAAACGAGATACCCATTGCGATACTTGATAACAGTCCCGAAGTGGCTCAAAATATCGTAGATGGGCTTGCAAATGGTTCGTTTGTGTTGCTTTTGCGCAATGTACACAAGGGTGCGGCTGGCAAATCTGAATATCAGATTTACGGCTATTATCAAGGTTTGCGTGCAAGTGCAATTGACAATGAGAAGTACAGCGAAGATACAGACGGTGGATGGCTTGTTACTTTACAAGAAACGAGCGTGCCAAAGTCCGCATTATTTTTCTTTGACACAGACCAAAAAACGACGGAAACGAAGTTTAAGAGTTTGTTAGGTGGTGCAGGATAATGAGTATAGACGAAGCACGTAAAATCATAGAGGAATTGAAATGGCGTTTTGATACCCCTTTCAGTTCTTTAGACAAGGACACAATAAAAAAGCTATATTACGAAGTAATTGGTAAATCTTTTGTAGCAACGTCTTGTCAGCAATGTTACCACGATGCACTTATAGAAATTAATTATCACTTAAACAAATACGGTAAAATGGCAGATAAACGAAAATACATATTAAGAGCAGGAGCGATTATCAATTGCCCTAACTTTATGGATGGGAAAGTTTTTTCAAATGATAATCTTGATGACGAAACCGCAAAAGAGTATCTAAAAATGTTTCCTAATCAAATTGAGATTTTTAACGATGTTGCAGTAGAGGATGAAACATCTAACGAAGACACCGAGGATGAAACAGAAAAGGAAAACAAAATAGGACGCAAAAAAAGATAGCGGACAAGTAAATAAGACGAGAAGAGAAAAGCGATGAACGTAAAATCAGCAAAGAAACCACAAAGGCGTATAGATACGAACTATCTACAACGCTTTCATCTACAAAGCTATGGGTCGGATAACTTATATCCGCAAAATCTTATGGCGATAATCGGTGCGTCCGGTACGGCTCAATTGTGCTTAAGTCGTTATGAGAAATTTGTAGAGGGGTACGGATTTAACGACGAGCGACTTTCTGAAATGGTTATAAACAGAGAGGGACTAACGATGGACGATTTGCTACACCAAATCGCTGGAGATTTAACACGTTTCAGAGGCTTTTCTCTTCACGTTAATTATAACGTTTTGGGGCAAATTTCAGAAGTGAATTTTATTCCTTTTGAGCAATGCAGGTTGGAAGAAACAGATGATACAGGAAACGTTGCATACATTTTGACACATTGTGATTGGAGAGGAGATAGAACAAGGAACGGCAAAAAACAACTTGTAACAGAGAAAAACATTGAACGTTTCAATGTCTTTAATCCTACTCCGGAAGTTGTTTTAAAACAAATTGAAAATGCAGGTGGGATTGATAGCTATAAAGGACAGATTTTTTGGCTATCGATGGACGGACGGACACAATACCCCACCCCGATATATGATTCTGTTATCACTGAAATTTCAACAGATGAGGGACTGGGCAATATCAAATACAGAAACGTCCGCAACAACTTCTTGGTTGCTTGTATGCTGGTAGCTAAAAAAGGTGCACCACGTATCAATGAAGACGGCGAAGAGGAAGACCGCCAAATGATAGCGGACGAGGATTTGAAAGAGTTTCAAGGAGATACAAAAGGTTCAAAAATTTTGTATGTTGAGCTTGAAAATGACGAAGACGAGCCGAAAGTAGTACCATTCCCTACAAGAAATTTTGATAAGGAATTTACAACAACGGACGAAAGCGTAATAGAAAGGATTTACTCACAATTTCATCAAGAATTGTTTTACTCTATTCGTATCGGCAAATTAGGCTTTTCAGGCGATGTAATGCGGGATGCCTATGAGTATTACGCAGGAGAGGTTACCACTGAACAGCGTTTTATAGAGCGTGCATTAATGAAAGTTTTTGCAAATTGGAATGAAGCGAATATGCCGCAGGATTTCTCTATTCGTCCAATGAAATATATAAGCGCAGAAAATAACGATAAATCAAATGGAGAGTAAGCATATTTTGACTGTTGAGGAGTTCAAAGAACTCGCTCGCCCTACTTCTAAACACATAGATGATTTAGAGGTTATAACTTTCATTCGTGAATGCGAGGATATTTTTATTATACCCGCTATTGGATTGAGGAGATATAAGGCACTCAAGGAAGATGTTTTGAGCGAAGAAAATAGAATTTTGCTTGAGGGTGGCGAGTATGAAATCAATGGAGATTTAAAGAAGTGCGCAGGGTTACAAATTGCGCTTTCATACTTTGTTTACGCTAAAATGATAATGAGTGATGGTGGGCTTTTGACAAGAACGGGGCTTATGCAGCACAATGACAGCTATGCGAGCCGTGGGGACGATAAAAACAGGGTTCGCAGGTATGATGAAGTTATGAATGTTGCAGAAGAATACTTCACAACTTGTTTGGCGTATATAAAAGCAATAGAAAAGAAATGCGATAACGGCAAATTTGGAAGAGTGAGAGGAACGAGAATAAGAATACATTCAATTGGCGAATAATGGCAACAATAGAACAATTAAAGAATAAAGCTGATGCGGTGGCGAATGCTACGCAAATAGGCGAAAACACTGCACTACGAGTTGGCGGGGCTTTGCAGGATGCGGCAGACTTGATAGCAAAACTTTTATCAAGTACGACCCAAAGCGTGCAAAAGATAGAAGAACTCAAACAAAGTTCCAAATCATTGATCGACAGAATAAACGCTTTGCACCAATATGTACGGCAATTTACGGAGCTGGACAATGGGCGGACGATAGACAATGTGAATGAGATTTTGAATTTCTTGCGAAACATTCACGATGATGAAACGCTGGCGGAGAAGTTGTCGGAGATTGAGGCGAAGTTGCAGACGATGGAAGAATGGTCTGGCGATGTGGGGCGTATTGGAGCGATAGAGGAGAGCGACAGGCAGCACCACGCTGTGAGGTTTGGCGGTTTCGTCAGTGGGATTGTGCAGACGGAGATGAAAAGCGTTATAAGTGTGCAGCCTTCGGAGGTGGTGTTTGCGAGTGCGATGGAAACGTTTTTGGTGAGACGTGGCTTGCAATATTATAACTCGTGGGACACGATGGCGGAGTACAAAGACGGTGTTACGGGACATCCGCACGAAAACAAGTTGTACTTATTGGGGCGCAAGGTGTATATATTCGATAGTGATGATGCGGACTTGCGGGAGGTAAGCGGACAGGCAATGAACGTAATAGACAGCTTGCGGGCTATCGGTGCAGCGGATGCGATAAGAAGCGGTAATCTGTTTGAGAATGCCACGTTTGCAAAGGAGGTACAGACAGCGTCGGATAATGGGGGCGGCACGGTGGAAATGCGTGTGGGCAATGATGCAGGCTTGTCGCTGGGAGGGCAGAAGTACCTTTATATAAAGAGTGTGGGCAATACGAGGGACACAAATGCCGGTTTGCGGTACAAAACAAAGGTGGAGAGCGGGCGGACTTACACAGCGTCTGTTTATTGCGCCCCTGTCTTTATTTCCACTTTCAAGGAGGGCGACAATGTGCGTTTGGAGATAAAGGCATTGAGAGCGGGCAACGTTGTGGAAAGATTAGACAAAAACACAATTGCGCTTGTGCAGTCGAAAGTGTGGACGAGACACACGGAAACGTTTCAAGTTCCCACAGATTGCGACACCATCGAAATGAATGTGTGGGTATCGAAGAATGGCGAAGCGATGATAACAATGCCACAATTGGAGCTGGGGAGTGTGGCGACAGAATGGAAACCGAGCCAAACGGAGATAGATGCGAAGCTGGGACGAATGCAAAAGGAGGATATACGCTTGACGGCTGGGGCGGTTGTTGCCGGTGGTCGTGGTGGCGTACGTGTGATGTTGGGCGATGGTGGCTTGCAGATTGGCAAGGCACAGGGCGAAGCGATGCGTACGGATATAGACGTAGCGTATAACGAAAAGGGCGAGACTGTGTTGCGCTATCTCAATAAGGATGGCAGCGTGGCAGGCGTTATCGATAAGTCGTTTTTTGCTTTGATGGGTGTTGTCGATACGTGGAGGGCTACGGAGGCTATCAAGTATGTGGGCAGTGTGCCGCCTACGTGGGAAAATGTGCCGTCGGTAACGGATAGCGGATATAATGTGTATTATGATTTTGCGTGTGGTTACACTCGTCCTGATGCGGCACGCAAGGTTTACAACCATACGAAGAAAGAGACACGCCCTTTGTTTGACGGAAAGACTTACGTAAATGTGATGGCAGGCACGGCTACGGAAGCGGAGATGGCGGATGCAGGGGCGATGATTGCGGACGGCTATTATATTTCAAAGGAGGAGGGAGAGATGGCGGTTGCAGTGAGTGATTATCCTTATAATGTGGCGAAGTCGGTATGTAGGGCTTATTACTATTACAAGGGTGGTCGTTTGCTGATGAGCGGTTTTTTAAGACGAGATATTAGTTATTAATCCTTTTAAAAAAGAAAGAGAGTATGAATTGTGGTTGCAGCAGTTACACGCACGATTTGCCTTTGATAAAAAGGCGTGTGGGTACGGATTTATTTTTGACTTATGTTCTCAAAGAGAACGGGCAAGAGGTGAACCTCTCGGAGCGTGAGGACATCAAGGTGTTTATCTTCAAGGAAGGGGCGTTCGATAGCAGGGAACGGCAGGAGAACTTCTCAGTGAGTGGGTCGTCGCTTCAATTGCAGATTAACGCAAAGGAGAACACACGCAAGGGCGTGTTCAGTATTCGGATTGAATATAGGGTGCAGAATGCGTTGTCTGAAACGGGTTACATGGTGGTTATTCACGACATACCAACAGCGTTCGAGATTGTGGGTTCTTCTTCACAAGAGACGCTCCCAGAGAACTTGAAAGCGGAAAGCGATGTTATCCGCTTCGGTGTGGATGGGTTGGACGCATTTGAGACGTGGAAGAAGTACACGGACAGGGCGGAGGCTACCTTTGACGATTATATGGCAGCTATCAAGGGAGAACGAGGCGAAAAAGGCGAAAAAGGTGAGCAAGGAGAAAAGGGCGAGCAAGGCGCAGCGGGTGCTGGCGGCTCGGGTGGCGAATTAGAAGCCGCTTTCCAAGAGTGGAAGATAAACAATACTAAACCTGGCACAACGCCAAAAGAGCCCTATGATAGCAAGCGTTATATTCGATACCTTGCAGGTGAGAAGATGATAGACGTGTGGCGAGCAAACCGATATGAAGACAAAAAGAATGAAGATTTATTGGACTTTGCGACATGGATGCTTGCTCAAAATGCGCCAGAGTTGGCACGCATTCGGTTCAAGGACAAGACGATAGAGACTTGGGCGTTAAAGAGCTTCGACAAGGAGGGGAAAGGCTATATAACGGTTGCTGATGCTGGGAATGTGGAGCAGGCGGACTTTATGGCGGCACTCAAAAAACTACGGGGGCAAGATTTAAAATTTCTTGAGTTCGAATATTTTACGAAGGTACAAGAAATATCGGAATATGACACGCCAATATACCCAGGAAGTCAGACGTTTAAATGGGTTGCGTTCCCTAAGTCGCTGAAAAAAGTGCATTTGCGTACATCTAGCAACGCAAATAATAGATGGGGTGTTGCTATAGGGATGCCAACGGAAGTGTTAATCCTCCAAGCACCCGTTACGTTCTATAGTTACCCGATTCTTGAAGTGGATTTATCAAGAAGCGGGAATAGACCCGTCTACAATCCCATAACAGGCAAGACGGAAAGTGTGTATGTCAAAAACGAACAGGCTGAACCATATATAACGATAAATGGATTTTATCGGACTAACGAAAGTTTGCCAGATGATTTTTAAAAATAAAAATAACAAAGATGATACAACACTTCAAACAATTGATTACCGACCACGGCATGCAGAGCTTGTTTGCTGTGGTTACACTTTGTTCCTTTGTCGTTTTTGTTGCGATGGCTGTAGACCTCGTAAGCGGCTGGTATAAAGCGAAATTACGAAAGGAGGCACACACCTCTACAGCCTTATCAAGGACAGTTCTGAAGCTCATCCTATATCAAGGGTCGCTAACGATTACTTGTGGGATGGATATAATGATACACGTCTCGCACGTGTGGGGACTGTTAAAAGTTCCGCTGCTCGAAGCCGTTCCCGTGGTTACGATACTCTGGGCGATGTTCCTCTGTAGCATCGAATGGCTATCGGTAAGGGAAAAAGCAGATGAGAAGATGAAAAAACAGATGAACACGCAGGCGAAGTTAGTCGTCGATATGGCGGAGGAACTCGCAAGACGTAAAGGAATAAAAATAGACTTAAACGGAGACGGGAAATGAAGATAGAAGTAAGACGAATTGCACGGAAAGCAAGTTACACGATAGGGCGTATGTTCATAGATGGTAAGTACTTCTGTGATACGCTCGAGGATGTAGACAGAGGATTGACCTCACTGATGACAACCGAAGAAGTGGCAAAGGTGAAGAAGAAAGGCGCAACGGCAATACCAACGGGGGTGTATAATGTAGCTTACACATACTCCCCCAAGTTTGGGCGGCAGATGCCCCTACTTTTGGGGGTGAAAGGATTTGAAGCGATTCGCATCCACAGCGGCAATTCGGACAAAGACACCGAGGGTTGCATATTGGTGGGGCGCAATACGCAAGTAGGACGATTGACGGAAAGCAAATTTACGTTTGAGAAATTGAATGCGATGCTGCAAACCGAGATAGCAAAAGGTCGGTCGGTGGTTGTTGAGGTAATGTAAGCGGCGACAAATTAGTAAAAATTATAAAAGTGAATAAAACGTGTACCCGAAACCGCCATTTCGTACGCATATCGTTTCAATGTGGGTGTGATTTTGGCGTTTTGGGTACATATCAAAAAGAAAGGAAAACGAGATGAAATCGAAAATATTTTGTATCTTTGCAGTGGCTTTGCTGATGTTGGCAGGCGTGGGGTGTAGTCGCAAAATGGTTGTGCCTATCGAGCGCACAACAACCGACACGATAATCCGCCTACGAATAGACAGCATAAGGACACACGACACGCTTATCGTTACACGTACGGCAATTGTTCGCGATACGCTTTTGGTTCACGATAGTATCGTAATCACATTGACCGAAGCAGGCGAGGAAAAGATGCGCTACGTATATAGAAACATCGAGCGCACACGCACGACAGACAATACGGAAGCCGTACGCCAAACGAAAGACCAAACGAGGATAACAAACGACAGCACAGCCGCACGGCACGCTGAACGCACAGAAGTCCCTATAATGATAGAAAAACCTTTGCCGTGGTACAAGAGAGCTTTGCAGACGCTGGGAGCTTTATTGGTGGTGGTCGTGGTGCTTATTGCGGTTGTGCCTTTGGCGAGGTTCATCGTCAGTTGGATAAGATTTAAAAGAAAATAGATTGTCTTTTTTGATAGTCTTTCAATTGTTAAAATTGTTATTTTATATTTGCAGAGCCACATTCGTTGCGAAATGAGTGTGGCTTTTTTTATTGTTCATCACATCTTTTTCAAGCATCAAATTTTGTATTTTTGTTGCTGTTTCGTTGCTTTCTGATGAATGAAATTTTTCTTACCATTTGTATATCAATTGATTATGATAGATGTATTGCAGTTGCAACACAACTGAGCCTCACTTGCAAAGTCACTCTTTTTTACTTCCTTCTTTTTGTGGATTTGTGGCTTATTTTCAAATACTTATGTAAAATTTTCATCTGTGATAGAATGCAATGCTCCAAATGAGCCATACATTCACGCCATGAGATGATAACATCCACCCGCCAATGTTCTGACGATACCTTTCATTTCCAATTCAAAGAGAAGGGCAGAAAGTTGGGAAATGGGTATGGTGGTTTTTGCCGACAAAAGGTTGATTTGCAGATCGTTGTTTTTCTTGAGCGCATGAATGATGGTGGTTTCTTCGGGCGATAAATTAGGGAAAAGGCTGCGCTCAATGCCCCGTTTTTTGGCTTCTGCCAAGCGCAAATCATTTTCCCAATTCATCATCTGGAGCAAGTCGGAAGCCGAAGTGAGCAATGCGGCAGCGTTCTTCTGTATTAAACGATTGCATCCCTCGCTGTAAGGTGCACCAATGTTTCCTGGAAAGGCAAACACTTCTCGATCGTAGGCTTGCGCTATTTCGCATGTAATCAGCCCACCTCCTTTGCGTGCCGACTCAACCAGCAATGTTGCGTCTGCCATACCCGCAATGATGCGGTTGCGCTGAATGAAGTTGCGCGCTACTGGTTGCGTTCGTGTTGGAAATTCGGTGAGCAATCCTCCTTGTTGAACCATGCGCGCTGCTGTGTCACGATGCAAACGAGGATAGAGGTCATCTAATCCGTGCGCAAGCACCCCCACTGTCTCAAAACCATTTTCGAGCGCATCTCTGTGGGCAGCAATGTCCACCCCATAAGCCAATCCACTCACGATGAGCATGTCGGGGCAAGCCTGCTTCAGTTCGGTAAGCAACTCACTGATGCGATCGCGTCCATAAGAAGTGCAGTGTCGTGTGCCGACAATGCTCAACACATGGCGAGGGTTAAGGTTTCCATTGCCGTAGTAATAAACCACCAACGGAGCATCTACACATTCTTTGAGCCTTTGCGGATAGTCGAGATCGTTGAAACAGAAGGCTTTAATACCCATCGACTGAATTTTCTCTGCCTCGTATTCAGCTCTTTCCAATGCCTTGTCGATATTTTTCATTGCCTCGATGAATTGCGGATGAGCGTCTGGAAAAAGGTCGGTGATGTTGTGGCAGTTGTCTATGATGCAAGTTGCCGAGCCTGCCCGTTTATACACCTCAAGCAAACCAATGAGGTTGAAATAGGGTAGGCGGGTTAGGGCAATGGTGTATAGGGTTTCTGGCTGCATACCTTTGCGCAATGTTTGATGTTATAAACCCAAATCGCTTATTAGACCGTTAGGGTTTCCTTTTTGTTTTATTTATTAACTTTCCAACTGCTTACATCTGCTTGCTGGCATCTTCTTCATCGTTTTCTCTTGAAGTAGCCCGCTACATCTGCGGGAAAACGCTGAACAATCTGCACAGGCCATCAGACGCAATCCGTTTGGTCTCTAATGACCGAATTGGGATAAATAGGCAGGGACTAAGGAATATCAATGACTTTCGAGAATGCCTCATCATAGTCTTTGCTGTTGCCCAAGCGTCCGTTGATGAGTGTAACGAGTTCCACCTGTGCATGGAAAGAAAGCCGTTCGTCGCTTGCTCGATAAAGATCATGGGTGAAAACATAGCGTATGCCCTCTTTTTTGAGTCCCATGCGAGAAATAAACTCATCGTCGCAACGCAAAGGTGTTTTGTATTCGAGCTGCATCCGTGCAACAACGGGGTCTACGCCCTTATCGTGGAGGTCGGAAAAGCTCACGTTTAAAGAACGCAAGAAACGGTGGCGTGTGTGTTCGGTGTAATGCAGATAGTTTGCATTGTTGACAATACCTTGAATGTCGCATTCGTAATCGCGTACTTCCATGCGTGTTTCAAAGATGTAATTTGTTTTTGTTTTCATATACTTATTTTGCTTTTAAATATTCATAGCCAATTCGGCAGCGTAAGCAATCTCGCCTGTCGCAATAGGCTTTTTTGAGTTGTATCAGTGCTTGAGAGTCGCCAGAAGTTTTAGCGACAAAACCAGTGTCTTTCCATAGGTTGATGATATGGTTTCGTTCTGGCTTCAGTTGGTCGGCAAATGCAAAACTTCTGTTGCAGAATGCTTCCACGGAACGATGTCTTCCGTAGGCAAAGAGCAACGGAATAACCGTATTGATAATGATCAGGTGGCGGGAAGCAAGCGACAGCTGTTTTTCGCTTTTTTTGCTTTCGTTGCCGAAGGAGTAATGGTTGTGCCAATAGGGTGTTGCGCATGTACAGAGCAATTGTTCCACTTCTTGGATGGTTTGACATTCGAGAAGACACGAAAAGCTCGCCCTGCGTTCATAGAAAAGCTGGGCAAGCTGTGCAATACGAATGTGTGGGAAGTTCTGCGGACGTAGACGGAGGAAGCGCCAAAGACTTCCGTTCATCGGTTGAAGGGAAAACTTGTGGGCAAGATAGCAATATTCCGCTCTTAAACGCAAGAAATAAGCATCCGAAGCGGCACTTTCTCGGTGGCGTTCGGGTAGGTTTTCGAGGGTTAATAGTCCTGCTTGTCCCATGAACAATGCCTCGATTTGAAAGAGATCATCGCTGTGGTGTGCCACAATATTGAGTGGAATGCAAGCCGCCCATGTCTCGAATGCATCGCCATTGATGCCAAAACCAAAATTGCGTGCAAGCGTAACGAAGTAGGTTGAAGCCCAGTCGCCTTGGCATTTTTCAAGTCGTTGAAGGATGGTGGTGGTGCGTGTTTCAAGTCGTTCGGTCTGAAGCGCATTCATCCACGAATGCAGAAACAAGGCGGAGAGGGTCGGAATGATTTTGTAGCAAGGTGGATAATGGTCGGTGGCAAGCAAAGTTTGATAATTTGCTGCAACATGAGGCGGAATTTTCAGTAGCATCTGCGGAATCAAATCGCCCTTAGATGTGCGGGCTGTGGCGTCGGCTTGC
The DNA here is from genome assembly GCA_022779305.1 of Prevotella sp. Classification (GTDB taxonomy): domain Bacteria; phylum Bacteroidota; class Bacteroidia; order Bacteroidales; family Bacteroidaceae; genus Prevotella. The sequence continues at coordinate 59,894 of JALFSW010000074.1, forward strand.
GCCACAACGTGAAGGATTACGTTGTCATAATGTGGGTCTTTTTCATGTCTGTGTGTATACCATTCCGAGGCTTTGAGGTGTATTTCAACGTTGCCTATCCATATTGTATCGTCTATTTTCACCTTTGCATTGAAAAAATCAGGACCTGCATTGCGATTTTGCAAACCACAATCGATGACTTCTATGGTTTGTCCGTTAGTGGTTTGCAGTTCACCGAGTGGGAAAAGCCGATGTTTCCAGACGTAATGGAGTAATAGTTCCATAATTAGATTACGGGTATTGAACGAGCAAATATACTAAAATATCTTGAGACTGTGTGCTTTTGGACTTAAAAATAATAAATATATTTTGCATTGTCTTTTAATTCTACTACCTTTGCAAAGATAAAATAAGGACTTGATAATGAAAATAGCAATCATAGGCTATGGCAAGATGGGAAGAATGATCGAACAAACTGCCATTGCAAGAGGACACGAAATCGTTTCAAAAATCGATGTAAATAACCCTGAAGAATTTGATTCTCCTGCATTTGCTTCGGCTGATGTGGCAATAGAATTTACCAATCCCACGGTGGCGTATGACAATTGTCGCAAGGCGTTTGAGCGAGGGGTGAAGGTGGTCAGTGGTTCAACTGGTTGGCTGGATGACCATAAGGAGGAGATGGAAAAGTGGTGCCGAGAAGGCGGAAAAACCTTGTTTTGGGCGAGTAACTTTTCCCTTGGCGTTGCCATTTTTGCTGCCTTAAACCGCCAATTGGCAATGATGATGAACAAGTATGGCAATTATGACGTGTCAATGGAGGAAACCCACCATATACATAAATTAGATGCGCCATCGGGTACAGCAATTACGTTGGCAGAAGACCTCGTCGCTGCACTTGATAGGAAAGATAAATGGGTGAAAGGTGAGCAAATATTGCCCGATGGAACAACGGAAGGGAGCAATGAAGTAGCACCCAACGAATTGCCCATCAGCTCTGTTCGTCGTGATGAAGTTGCTGGCATACACAGCATTCGTTATAACTCCGAAGCCGACGAAATCACTATCACTCACAGCGCACACAACAGAAGTGGTTTTGCAATGGGTGCAGTGCTTGCAGCTGAATATGCAAAAGACCACAACGGAATGCTTACAATGAAGGATTTGTTGGGTTTTTAATGCCAAAGGGAGACGTAAGAGACAAAAAATAGCAATATAAAATAAAATGGGTTCTTTTGCAGCCGACGCATTGTGAGGACACATTTAAAAACAAAATTAGAAACATCCATGATAAGAAAAGACCAGAAAAAGCTCAATCCAAAGGTGCAATGGGCTAAATTTATAGTGGTAACGGTGCTCTATCTTCTCTTCCTTTTGTGGTTAGAGAGTTGGTTGGGACTTATCGTTCTGCCTTTCATTTTTGATGCTTATATTACAAAGAAAATCAAGTGGCAATGGTGGAAAGAAACTGAAGGACCTGTAAGGTTCATCATGAGTTGGGTAGATGCAATTGTGTTTGCCTTAGTAGCAGTCTATTTCATCAATCTTTTCTTCTTCCAAAACTATGTAATCCCTTCTTCTTCTTTGGAAAAATCATTGCTCACGGGCGATTATCTCTTTGTTTCTAAGGTGAGTTATGGACCTCGTATTCCTCAAACACCATTGACCCTACCGCTCACACAGCACACACTTCCGTTCTTCAATGTAAAGAGCTATATAGAAGTGCCACATTGGGAATATCGCAGGGCAAAGGGATTGGGAGAAGTTCAGTTGAACGACATCGTTGTGTTTAACTATCCATCGGGCGACACTATCATGAGCGACATTGCCTATCAAGCACAAGACTATTATCGAACGGTCTACACTTTTGGCACTGGACTCATGGCGCAGGCACATCCAGGAATTGACCTTGGCAAAATGTCGGTGTTGCAACAACGCAAATTCTACGACCAAGCCTACGCACTCGGACGCGATTATGTGGTTAAAAATGCAGGTCGATTTGGCATCATCGACTCTCGACCTACAGACCGAAGAGAGAACTATGTGAAAAGATGTGTCGGACTGCCAGGGCAAACTTTGCAGATAAAAAACAAGATAGTCTACCTCGATGGTAAACCCAATAAAGAGCCAGAAAACGTTCAATACAAGTATTTTGTGAAACTCAATGGTGTGAGTGTAGCCGATTTGTTGAGTGATAATTATGATGCGCTGCGCAAAGAATTGGGTATCAGTGATGAAGATTTAAAAGAATTGGGGAGTTTGCATGGCTACGACATTAGTGCAGGAAACGTACTCAATGAACAAGCGTTGAAATATGATGGTTATATGCCGCTTACAAAGCATGCCGCTACAGAACTGAAGCGTCGCGGAATAGCTAAGGAAATCACGCCTGTAACCGACAGAGATGTTTACGCAGGTCCTTGCTATCCACTCAATGCTTTTACCAATTGGACGGGTGACAATTATGGTCCAATTTGGATTCCTGCCAAAGGAAAGAGCATTGATCTCACACTTGCCAACCTTCCGATTTACGAACGTTGTATCAAAGTGTATGAAGGAAATGATTTGCAGGTTAAGAATGACAAGATCTATATCAATGGTAAGGAAGCAAAACGCTATACTTTCAAGCTCGATTATTATTGGATGATGGGCGACAATCGCCATAATTCAGCCGATAGTCGCTATTGGGGCTTTGTGCCTGAAGATCACATCGTTGGTAAGCCTTTGTTTGTTTGGTGGTCGAGTGACCCCGATCGCCGTGGATTGAGTGGTGTGCGTTGGTCAAGACTGTTCAAGTGGGTAGATAATATTAAATAAGCAATCACTCAGGCGAGTAATCGTAGTGTATGGAATACAGCGATTGCTCGCCTTTTTTATATAAGTAAAGAAATATGAGTTTTTCTTGAATATTGCATATTTTTAATTTAAATCATATTCTTTTTCAGTTTAAATAATAAATAGTCTTTGTTCGCTATGCCTCAAGTTATACTCTCGTCTGCCTACTTTGCTCCCATACAATGGTATCAAAAACTCAACCGCTATCCTTGTATTATTGAACAACACGACCATTTCGTGAAACAAACCTATCGCAACCGCTGTGTGATAGCGACGGCAAACGGACTTCAAACACTTTCCATACCGATTGAGAAGTTCGACAGCCATAAATGTGCAATGAAAGACGTGCGCATCAGCGACCATGCCAATTGGCGACATCTGCATTGGAACGCACTCTTGTCTGCCTATGGCGAAAGTCCATTCTTTGAATATTATCAAGACGATTTGCACCCATTTTTTGAAAAGAAATGGGACTATCTTTTTGATTTTAACATGGAAATCATGCACACGATGTGTAAACTCTTAGACTTCCAACCTCACTACCAGCTCACAGAAACGTTTCTTTCTGCCACAGCATTGGCAGAAAACAACTCCCTTCTTGATCTTCGAGAAGTTATCCATCCCAAGCGTCCCGTTGCAGATGCTGATTTTGTGGCAAAGAAATACTATCAAGTTTATCAACAAAAATACCCCTTTCAACCCAATTTGAGTATCCTCGATTTGCTTTTCAATGAAGGGAATGAAGCGATTTTATATCTTTAACTACCGTAAAAACGCAACATTTCCTATTTGCGCAATTTTTCTCTGCACATCTCTAATATTTCCAAAAGTTCATTCATCTTCGTTGTGCGTAGCATAGCAATGCGTGTTTGTTTAAAATCGGGAATGCCTTTGAAGATGGGTGACGATGCAAGATGACGCCGTGTGTGCAGAATACCCCTATGCTCATCGATGCGTTCCACATTGATGCGCAGCATTTCCTCTAATACATCTATCTTGTCGTCTATGCTCAAAGCGGTTGGATGCCCCTCATAGCCTCGTTCGCTGAATATCCAGGGTGCACCAAAAGTTGCCCGCCCAATCATTACCGCATCCACACCATAGGTCTTAAATCGCTCTTTCGCCACCTCAATACTCGTTACATCGCCGTTGCCAATGATGGGAATGTGGATGCGTGGATTTTGTTTCACCTCGCCAATCAACCGCCAATCTGCCTCACCTGTATACATTTGTGCTCTGGTTCTGCCATGGATGGTGAGTGCCTGAATACCACAATCTTGCAATTGTTCTGCAAGGGTGGTGATGATGAGGCTGTTGTCGTCCCACCCGAGGCGTGTTTTCACTGTAACCGGTGTGCGAACAGCTTTTACCACTTCACGTGTTATCTCCAAAAGAAGTTCCGGATTGCGCAACATGCCTGAACCTGCGCCCTTGCTTGCCACCTTTTTCACTGGACAACCAAAGTTCAAATCGATAACATCTGGACGCATTTCTTCCACGATTTTTGCTGCTTCCACCATTGGTTCCACCTCCTTACCATAGATTTGAATACCAACAGGACGCTCATCATTGTTGATAACGAACTTGTTTAAGGTCGATTTGATGTTGCGAATGACTGCATCTGCCGACACAAATTCTGTATAAACCATTGCTGCGCCAAACCGTTTGCACATCCTACGAAAACCAATATCGGTTACGTCTTCCATAGGTGCAAGAAAAAGGGGCTGTTCTCCAAAATCAATCGTTCCAATCTTCATGGCTGCAAAGATAAAAAGAAATCCATAAACAATCTATACGCATCTCGTTTTTTCTTCGTACTTTTGTCTGCCGTGTTGTGTCAGAAGCACATCGCATTACCACATTTTAACACAATTCGGTCATTAGAGACCAAACCGATTACGTCTGAAGAAGATGCTGGCAAGCAGGCGTAAGCAGTTGGGAAGTTAATAAATAAAATAAAAAGGAAGCCCTAGCGGTCTAATGACCGACTTGGGTTTAAGTACGATTTACCCCCTATGTCTACTTTAAACCATCCGTTTTCCGCCTTTATCGATGTACAAAAAAAAGAAAAAACAATGGCTTTCATCGAAGAAAATCGCCATACCGATCTGCGACTTTTAGCCTTGAAAGGTGCAAAGCATGTTGGTATCGATTTACCGTTTGCCCTCCATCAGATTGCTGGATGGCAAGCTGCATGCAGCAAATTGCCTTCGTGGGCAGCAACAGAAGGTATTGTTTTTCCGCCACATTTATCTATCGAACAATGCTCATCAGAACAAACAGCTCGTTACAAAGCCGAAATTGTCCAACGTTTGTCTGCCAAGACTCACCCCTTGGCAGATACATGTGCTGTCGGTGAACCACGTTCCTTGATAGACCTAACAGGAGGATTTGGTGTGGACTGTTTTTTTATGGGAAAAGGATTGCATACCACCTACGTGGAACAACAAAAAACACTGTGCGACATTGTCTCCCACAACTTTCCACGATTAGGTTTTCGAGATGTGCAGGTGGTCAATGCCGATGGCGTCTCTTATCTTGAACGATGTCCTCAAGCAACGTTTATTTTCTTAGACCCTGCACGTCGCAATGCACATGGAGGACGAACGATAGCCATTGCCGATTGCACCCCCAACCTTCTCGACCTCAAAGTTAAGTTGATGCAAAAGAGTTGTTATGCAATAGTGAAACTTTCGCCCATGCTCGATTGGCATAAAGCATTGCGGGAACTCAATGCAGAGGAGGATATTGTGCGTGAAATCCACATCGTTTCCGTGAAAAATGAATGCAAGGAATTGCTCTTTGTCTTGGGAAAAAATAACGAACCGCTGCGCCTGTATTGTGTGAACGATGACGACTGCTTTGTTTACGACCCCAAAAACTTTACCCCCGCATCATCATCCTTGCCCGCACCCATTCTATCTGAAGAACGTTTTCTTTATGAGCCTAATGCGTCGATTATGAAAGCGGGTTGTTTCGATGCTTTGTCATCCCATTTTGAAGTTTCGCCCATCAGTAAAAATTCTCATCTTTTTGTCGCAGACCACCTGCGGACGGACTTTCATGGACGTGTGTTTAAAATAGAAAAAGTCTCCTCTTTCAACAAAAAAGCCCTCAAAGCAGTGCTCGCCGACCTTTCGATGGCAAACATTGCCACCCGCAACTTCCCACTCTCTGTAGCCGAACTCCGCAAACGTTTGAAGTTAAAAGATGGTGGCGACGTTTATCTGTTTGCCACCACAGATGCCACCGATCACCATTGGCTCTTGCGCTGTTCAAAGATAAAGAAATAGCCATTTTTTAACTGATTTCTAACTGAGCCTCACTTGCCTTGTAACTGAGCCTCACTTGCAGGGCAACTAATCAAAGAAAATGAAGAAAAATCGAAGTTGGAGCAAACTAACTGACGATGAGGAAGAAACGGAACGATTTGCATAAGACTGCACTGTTCGTAAAGGGCAGTAATATGCAGATTTAGGCAGAAGTTCAGTTACCAAAGCGTTACCCGATTTCGCCATAGGTAACAATGAAGTAATATTCGGTAACTGAATTATTTTCGCTCGTGTGGCTGTTGCTACGGTCAGCAGTTTTCTGCATAAGTAAGGAACGCTTTAATTCGGGTAACTTTGCCCACAAATATTAAAGCGTATGAAACAAGAGAAAATGAAGGTGTTGCTCTACCTCAAAAAGAGCGGTCTGGACAAGTCGGGGAAAGCTCCGATTATGGGGCGAATCACACTTGGAAGAAGTGTTGCGCAGTTCAGTTGTAAACTCTCCTGCAATCCTAATCTTTGGAATCCACGTGAGAGCCGAATGGACGGTAAGAGCCGAGAGGCAGTGGAAGTGAACGGCAGGTTGGAAAACCTGTTGCTATCCGTTCAGTCTGCTTATCAGTCCTTGCTCTCCAAAGGTTGCTCATTTGACGCGACCGATATAAAGGAGCAGTTTCAGGGCAGCGTGCAGACACAGTGCATGCTCATCGAAAGGCTGGACATGCTCATCAAGGAAAAGAAGAACCATGTAGGCATTGACATCAAGGAAGGAGCCATACACGGCTACCACTCCACCCGCATACACTTACAGAAGTTCATTCAACGGAAGTACAAGGTTTCGGACTTGGCATTCTCGCAACTGACAGAGAATTTCATCTATGAGTTTCGGCAGTATTTCTTAGGGGAGTGTGGATTTCAGGAAAGCACGTTCTATAATGTAGCCACGCATTTGAAGACGGTATGCAGACAGGCATACCGTGAGGGATTGGCAGACACGCTCCTTTTTGACAAGGCTAAAATATCAAAGGGCGACAAGAAAGTGCCAAAGGCTCTTGACAGGGCTGCTTTGGATAAGTTAAAGGCTCTCCGCTTTGAGGACTTGGAGGATGAAATGGAAACGTCAAGGGATATATTTCTCTTTGCCTGTTATACAGGTGCAGCCTATTGCGATTTGATGGAACTGAACAAATCCCATCTTGTCCGTGATGATGAAGGCAGTCTGTGGTTGAGGTTCAACCGTCAGAAGACAGGTGTACTCTGCCGTATCAAACTGCTGCCCGAAGCCGTTAGGCTAATAGCGAAGTACCGTAGCGATGAAAGGGAAACGCTGCTCCCCTATATCAAGTACAAGAACTATCAGACCAATCTGAAAGCACTGCGGCTTCGTGCAGGCATATCGTTTCCGTTTACCACGCATACTGCAAGGCACACCTTTGCAACGCTCATTACGCTTGAACAGGGCGTGCCCATCGAGACGGTGAGCAAGATGTTGGGACATTCCAATATAAGCATGACCGAACGCTATGCCAAAGTAACTCCACAGAAACTCTTTGAGGAGTTTGATCGTTTCCTCTCTTTCACCGAAGATTTACGTTTAACCATATAAAAGACAACCATTATGAGAAGTACATTCAAGATACTGTTCTATATCAACAGACAGAAAACTAAGGCAGAAGGCAATACCGCCATTCTCTGCCGTATCACCATAGACGGGAAAAGCTCAGCTATTACTACAGGCGAAGAATGTAAGCCCTCCGAGTGGAATGCCAAGCAGGGCTTGACAACCGAGAAAAAGACCAACCAAAGACTATATGAATTCAAGGAACTTGTGGAAAAGACCTATCAGGATATACTGACAAGGGACGGGGTGGTAAGTGCCGAACTCATCAAGAACCACCTGCAAGGTATATCAGAGAATCCGACAACTCTCCTTGCCATGAGCAAGGCGGAGCTGCAAGCAGTCAAGGAAAGTATTGGAAGGTCAAGGGCAGAGGGTACCTATCTGAACCTGTCCCATTCTGACAGAAATCTCCGTGAGTTTGTGGAAAGTAAAGGGGTGCTGGATATCCCCATTGCCACCATTGCGGAGGACTTGTTTGAAGAATACCGCTTCTTTCTCAAAAAGCGAGGATTGAAGGGAACTACAATCAACAACAATCTCTGCTGGCTGAGCAGGCTCATGTTCCGTGCAGTAAGTCAAAGGATTATCCGATGCAATCCCTTTGAGCATGTCAAGTATGAGAAAGAAGAAAAGAAGATACGCTTCCTGCAGAAGAGTGATGTTGCAAAGCTCATGGCAATGACGATGAATGACAGGGAAGCAGAACTGGCAAGGCTGATGTTCGTCTTTTCCTGCTTTACGGGATTGGCAATTGCCGATATGGAACAACTGCAATATAAGCATATCCAAACGGCAGCGGACGGGAGAAAGTATATCCGCAAGGAACGCCAAAAGACAAAGGTGGAGTTCATTGTTCCGTTGCACCCGATAGCAGAGGCCATTATCCGCCATTGTCAGGAAGAGCAGGAAGAGAATGGAGAACAACAGACGGTGAAAGAAAAAGGTGAGACCCTTATCTTTCCCCGTGAGTGCAGCCGGAGCGTGATAAACGACAGACTTAGCATTGTTGGCAAGGCTTGCGTCATTAAGGGACGGTTGTCGTTCCACATGGCAAGGCACACTTTCGGCACCATGACACTCAATGCTGGAATCCCCATTGAGAGCATAGCCAAGATGATGGGACATGCTTCCATATCAAGCACGCAGATTTACGCACAAGTGACGGACAAGAAAATTTCTGAAGATATGGACAGGCTCATTGCCAAACAGGTGGCAAAGGAAAAGGGAATTGCGGAGAGAGAGGCTTGTGAACCTTCGGATTTTGCAACCTGTAAAATGGAGGAAACGGCATGAAAGCAAGCAATAATTCAAAGAGCAAAAATAGCACGTACAATCATCGCAGTTACTTTGATTGGGGGAGTAATATGCAGGTTGTCCACAAGGGTAAAGGCGAGATTGCCATGACGGAGGGAGAACTTGCGAGGTTCTTCGGTGTGACGTGGAGAAAACTCAATCATAGGCTTCAAGCGATAATAAAATCTTCCAACTTGCATCCCGATGAAAGGGGTGCAGGCCAAGAAGAAGTTATCAATGGTAGAGAGTGTGTTGGTTATGCATCACTTTATCCGCTCTCAACAATCATTGCCCTGTCCTTTCTATTGGACAGCATGGAAGCGCATTTATTCAGAAAGTACATCAGTAGAAGATTGCAGACAGAGTCTGCCATTGTAACGCCAATCTTCCTGTTAGGCAATACCAAGAACTAATGAATATATTTCCTTTTTCTTTCACCGATTATATCTTACTACATTACTACAATAAGAGTTAAAGCGGTGAAAGAGAAAGGATTAACGTGTAGTTGGCTGCTCAAAATAATTGTACTACGCAGTAACTACATTTGCCTTTCTTCTTTCACTGCTTTATTACGGTTAAAAAGGGAATTATATGCTATTTGTTATTTGCTTGACTATCCTCTGGAGCACGCTTTCATTGCTTATAAGTATAGATGTCGTGCCCACCATTCCGCTGATAATTTTATACCTGCAATCCGTTATCCTTACCTGTGCCGTGAATACGCTGCCTTCTGCCGTTTGTCGGGGTGTATGCGATGTGGCTGTTATTACACCATTTGCAACTCCGTATGTTTCTGCATCGTAACCCTCAACTTCGATGTTCGCTGTCATTCCTCTTGCTATCGTATTCACATATTTATAGGGAACGGTTATTGTGCCTTGATGGGCATTTGTCATCTGCACCTTTGCACTGATGGTTTCGGGATAAGGTATAAAATATGCGCCCGCCAATAGTCCCAATATCACAATGGTGATTATCGTGATACCATAACGGACAATCCTTGACGGTATCTCGCCAATGATATGCCTTACTTTCTCGCTGCGGAGTTCTATCTCGTTGTCTGCCATAATATTCCTTTCTGCTGTTAGTTGCCTAATTCTAACTGATTTTTTACGAGGTTATAGTATGCACCCCGCTTTGCTGTGAGTGCTTCGTGGTTGCCAATTTCTACCACCTTGCCTTTATCCAATACCACTATCTGATCAGCATTCTTCACCGTACTTAGGCGGTGTGCCACGATAACCACCGTCTTGCCTTTGTAGAACTCATCAAGATGTTCTACTATCATACGCTCATTGTTGGCATCGAGCGAGTTGGTGGCTTCGTCAAGGAAAATATAGTTGGGGTTCTTATAGACGGCTCTCGCTATCAATATACGCTGTTTCTGCCCTTGGCTCAAGCCCACACCATCGCGACCTATCTTAGTATTATACTTTAATGGCAGCCCCATCACATAATCGTGAATACAGGCTATCTCGGCAGCTTTCTGCAATCGCTCTTTGTCTATCTCCCCATCATCTACGGCAATATTCCTTGCAATACTTTCGGAGAATATCACACCATCCTGCATCACCACACCACATTGTCTGCGCCACCACTTTTTGTTGAGTGTGTTTACAGCCGTTCCACCAATAGAGATTTGTCCGCCCAATACAGGGTAATAACCCAGCATGAGTTTGATGAGGGTGGTCTTTCCGCTGCCCGACGCACCCACGATGGCCGTTACCTTGCCTTTGGGGATAGTGAGACTAACATCATCTATAATAGTTTTCAGTGCGTGAGGGTCGTATTTGAAGTTTACGTTTTCAAGGTCTATGCCTTCGTTTTCTTCTTTCACTGCTGTTTCCAATCCTTGCTTTCCGTTCTCATCATCCATACGGTGGATTTCATTGATACGTTCAAGGCTTATCTTTACATCCTGCACCGAATAGAAGAAACTCATCAACTGCTCGACAGGTGAGTTGAGTTGCCCAATGATATACTGCACGGCAAGCATCATACCCAGCGTGAGTTGTCCATGAATGACGGCTGTTGCTGCGACCACCGTGATGACGATGTTTTTCAGTTCATTGATGAAGATGCTGCCTGCCTCTTGTGTCTGTTGGAGTTTCAACGATTTCATCTGCACTCCAAAGAGGTCTGCCTGCACGTCCTCCCATTCCCAGCGTCTGCGCTGCTCGCAGTCTTGGAGCTTTATCTCCTGCATGGAGGTGATAAACTCGTAGGTCTTGTTGTTGTTGATGGCTTGCTGCTCAAAGAGTTCGTAGTCAAGTACCTTTCTGCGCCTGAGGAAGAGTGCAAGCCAACCGCCATAAAGCAGACTGCCGAGCATGAAGATGGCAAAGACGAGCCAATTATAGGATAGCAGTACGATGCTGAACACCACAAAGGTGAAGAGTGAGAACACGATACTGAGCGTCTGTTGCGTCAGAAACGTGTTCACCCTACTGTGGTCGCCCATACGCTGCATGAGGTCGCCCATCAGTTTGGTATCGAAGAATGACATCGGCAGCTTTAAGAGCTTGACGAAGAAGTCGCTTACCAATGAGATGTTGATGCGCAGCGAGATGTGCAACAGCAGCCAACGGCGAATAAAGTCGATGGCAGTACGGCTCACGGTAAGCATCAGTTGTCCTAAGAGTATCAGCCATATAAAACCGATATTCTGGTTTTTGATGCCCACATCCACGATAGACTGGGTGAGGAAAGGCAGAATAAGCTGTAACAAACTGCCCACGAGCAAACCTAAGACAATACGCGAGTTCGGGATAAGATTAGTATGCAAACAGTTCCAATTGCCTTGTCTTTTCCACATGCACAGGCAATGCCTCTGGCTTGTTGTCAAAGAAGCAGTAGGCTGTGAGTGCCGAGCAGAGGTTCATCATAAAATTGT
>JALFSW010000088.1 GCA_022779305.1 Prevotella sp.
GTAATTGGAAATAATTTCCGAAATTTGTGACTGTGTAAGTTCCATTCTTTTTTGTTTTTATTTTCAACATTACAAAGATAAGAAAAAATGGGCTTACACACTTTTTTAGGACACTACCATAGGTTTTCTTTATTTGACAGTTATACCTATAATTAGAAAATATATGTGTATAGATTCTTTCAATTTCATTTAGTCGTTTTCTCGCTTTGCGAGCATCTAAAAGACGATTACTCGCTTTGTGAGCGTCTGAATGGTGATTACTCGCTTTAGGCGAGCGTTCGAAGATAATGGTTACTTGCTTAGGCAAACGTTCAGAGAGCGATTATTCACTATGGCAATGGAAAAACTTCATTCTTCGTTTCTCCATTGCTCATTTGTCTTGATAAAAACGTTCTTATTCCCATTTATTCATTTTCATTCCTCACCCGAATACCCTTATAATAGATGATTTTTTGTACGTTTTTTTGCGTTTGTGTGAAAAATGTAAAAGAAATTCCCCTTATTTTGTTTTTTCTCTGCAAAAAAACTTAACTTTGCGTATCATTAACAACTAAATATAAATAAAGGAAATGAAAAAGATTGTATATCTCCTACTTTTTTCATTGATGGTTTCCTTGCACACACAAGCCATACAACCCATACGGAAGACATGGCCAGTGACCCAAAGCGATGGAACCGTTATCAATGTGTACAGACACGGCAATGGATTCGTTGCCTATTTCACTTCGACAGACAGAAAAATATTGGTCAAGAACGAGCAAGGCGACCTCTGCTATGCTCTCCTTGAGGATGGAAAACTCGTAGCCTCAAAGTATATTGCCCATGAACCCGCACTGCGCACAAGCGAAGAAAAGGCTTTTTTGGAAGCCAATGATGTAGCCAGTAGGATGGGAGAGGTGAAACGTGAGAAAGCCAATGTGTTGCGCCGTTTGCCCAATCGTCTTACAAAAGCATCTACCGAAGATGGTTTGGGACGCTACATGCAGAGCGGATTAGGTGCTGTGAATAGTATTGGGACAAAGCGTTTGCCTGTGATCATGGCAGAGTTTTCTGATACAAAATTTAAATCTACGACCACCATCGCCAAGATGAGTCGCTATTACAATGAAGCAGGTTATCATGATGAGGCAAACACTGTTGGCTCCGTGCGCGATTATTTCATTTCACAGAGCCGAGGCATCTTTCAACCCACTTTCGATGTAGTGGCAAAAGTGACGCTCGATAAGAATTATCGATACTACGGACGTAACAATTCTTATGGCGATGTAAACCTTGAACAGTTTGTGGAAGATGCGGTAAAAAAAGCCATTGCGCAAGGCGTTGACTTCAACCAATATAAAGATGCAGATGGCAAAATTCCACTCGTGAGTGTACTTTATGCAGGGAAAGGTGAAGCCACTACTAATAATGACGATCTTCTTTGGCCAGCTCAATTCGATTATGAAAGCGATGCTAACATTGGTGGGTTTCATTTCAATGGTGCATTTGTGGGTAATGAGCTGGATGACAATGGTTCGCTGATGGGTATGGGCGTGTTCTGTCATGAGTTCGGACACGCACTCGGGCTTCCCGATTTCTATTGCACAGATGGTTCGTATGAAGGAGATAATGCCTTCGGGAATTGGTCTATTATGGATGCTGGGGCTTACGTGTATGGCGGCAATGCACCCGTGGGCTACAATGCCTATGAACGTTCCTACTTGGGATGGCTCAACATCCCCGAAATCCAAGACACTGCCCTTGTTACGCTTACGCCACACACCAACGGTCAAGGCACGTTAGCAGTTCTCGTTCGCAATCCTCAAGACACAAAAGAGTACTTCATCTTTGAAAACCGTTATCCAGGAACGTGGTATCCCAACTTACTTTATGGTGAAGATTTCGGAAGTGGGCTCCTACTGACCCATGTAACCTATAACGCTAACCAATGGGATAACAATATTTTGAACAACAAGCAAACGAAAAAGCGTGCCTATGTGGTTACTGCCGATGGTTCTTCGCTGGACTATAATGCACCCGAATCAACCCTTTATGGTAATGGTAACAATCAAATCCTCAATCTTGATTTGTTCGACGGAACAGAGTATAGCGATGCACCAATTTATAACATCACAAAAAAAAGCGATGGCAGCATCACCTTTACTTTCAAAACAGCAACAGGCATCCAACACATCGAAACGAAAAATAGCCAACCTGTAACCAACGTTTATTACGATTTACAAGGTCGCCGTGTTCAAAATCCAACACGTGGTATTTACATCAAAGACGGAAAGAAAATTATTGTGAAGTAAATCTTTACTTCTAATGAATAAAATAACGACCGAAAGACGCTAAATATAAGGAACTTTCAGTCGTTATTTTTTATGCTTGAAGTTGGCGAAAAAACATTTGTTTTTCAGACATTCTACACTTGTGTTCTAACTGAGCCTTATTTGCAACGCAACTGAGCCTCACTTAGCGAGTAACTAATCACTGAAAATGAAGAGAAATCGAAGTTGGTGCAAACTAACTGATAATGAGTGAGAAACGGAACGATTTGCATAGAAGTACTCTTTTCAAAAAGGGCAGGAATATGCAGATTT
>JALFSW010000036.1 GCA_022779305.1 Prevotella sp.
AGAAAAGGCAAATGCACCACCAAAAGAACTTGATTTATTTGATTAGGGGGCTTGGATTTCAAAAAAGAATGCGGAATTACCTATATAAAGGCAATTCCGCAAGGATTTATAGGCTATTTAAGTTTTACCGGACAGCAATAAAAATGTTTATTGTTTCCGCAAATAGCCTATTGTGCGAATTTCGCTAGCTCCCTTGATGGTAATTGCTTTTCGGGCAGCTGCCGTGGAGAGAGGAACGATGTATATAGCTGCATCTTCTCCATATTGTGTGATGGGCAGATAGATTTTTCCACTGTGGAAAAGTGGAACTCCACCTGTTTCTCCTCCCGACTTGATGAGATTTTTTGCTGGCAAGCCTTTAATCCATGTCAGCTGTTTATCGCTCATATCGGCAATGGCGAACTGATGTGCGGGTGAAATATTGGTAGGGTTCATATCATCATAGATTTCTAAGAGAAACTTGTCGTCGGTGAGGTGCCAAATGCGGCGAAACTTGTAACCACTAGCAGCTTGCTGAATGTTCCAATAGTATTGTTTATCGAATCCATCTGCACTTTTCGTGATGCGCAATGCTCCCGCAGGTTTTGTTGTTCCATGAGCAATGCCGCTTGAAAAGACATAAGTTGTGTCGCCATCAGTGCGCCATATTTGTGTGAACACCTGCGAACGAAACCTGCCGCCAGAAAAACTCAAGCGATCATCCCCATAGAGTTTGATGAGATTCATATTCTTGTCAATCTTTGCCACCCAAACACTATCGGGGTATTTGATGTTGCCTATGCTCGACCCATCGTTCACCGTGGCTTGATGGAAGTCTGATTGAATGGCAGATGTAAAGAAAGTACCATCTCCGTTGTCGGCTATTCCTGCAAAAGTGATTTGCTGCCCGTTGTGTGTGTAGTCTTCTGTCCAAAGGATTTTCTGTTGCACTTTTTTCACCCCCGCTTCCGACACATTGAACACCGTGAATGCTGCACCATCATTGCGATCATTCTCCGTGAGTCCACCCACGAGCGTTACCAATTGGTTGTTGAAAAATCCGTAGTTGGTGTAACGTGGTTCGATGCGGAAATTATTGAGTCGTTGCAAAGGTTGGTCTTCTGAAATCAAGCGCATCGCATAACCATATCCTGCTTGTGCATAACCATAAGCAAAGCCAATGGCAACATCTTTATGGAATATCCACGTGTAATCTGTTTGTACCAACTCTTCTAAGTTGTCCTTAATATTTAGATCGTTAGTTTCCAAACTTGTTGTTTGCAAGACATATTCTTCTCCCGACGGCGCACTACTTTTCACGCCAAGGAAGAATGCACCTTTTCCTGTCAAGGTTTCTGGTTGCGGCACATTGGGTGTAGTGCTATCATCGCTGCCACACGCAGCAAAGAGCATCAAAGCCCATGCGCTAAGGCAAAGAAATAATTTGTTTCGTTGTTTGAATGATTTGTGCATACTGTTTGTTTTAGTGTGATGATTTATTTCTCTTATAGAACACATATCTGAATTTGATATTGAAGTTTCGTCCAGGCTTTTGCAAACTGTAATTATCATACAATAGTGCATTGGTGAAGTTGTTTGCCTCGATGGCTATGTTGTATCTGCCATCTGCAAAAGCATAGTGGAACGAGAAATCATGCGACCATTGTTGGGGAATGATGAGTTTTGCACCAGCACTTCGCCAAGATCTGTAGAACTGGTGAACGTAGCGTGTGTAATAACCGATGGTCAGTCGGTTGCCTCTTCGGATCACATTTCTGAATGTATAATTTGCATTGACATTCCCAAACGCATACGGCATATTGGGCACTCGGTCTTTGAAGGTAATGGATGGTGCACTGTTGGGCGTGAACTTTTCCTTGTCTCGCAAACTTTGCAGGGTATAATTGGCGTTGATGTTCAATAGGTTGTCATAGTCATAATGCACTGCCACATCAATGCCTAAGCCCTCTACTTTTCCGTGGTTCGTGCTGATGGCAGTACCCGTTCGGCTGATGGTGCGGATGATATAATCATCGATGCTCCGAAAGAAAAATCCACCCTCTAAGCTGATGTTATGCACCTTGCCAAGAGTTTGCTCAAGATTGAGATTAAGGTTAAGGTTATGACTTTTCTCTGGATTGAGCTGTGTGTAGCCTTGTTCATAATCGCCGTCTCCGAAGAGTTCTCTGTCTGAAGGCAGGCGATAGGTTTTTTCGTAGGAAAGTTTTGCTTGCAGAGCGTTAGAAAGTTTATAGCTTGCTGCCAATCCATAGCCCGTGGCGTTCATACTGCGGGTTTGTTCTTCGTAGTCTCTGCCTGAAACGTTTACAGGTCCACGTACGTGGGTTGCATAATGTTTGGCAAAAACCGTAGCGTTCCATCTCGCAGACGGCACATATAGATACGAAAAGCCAAGAACATTTTTTGCATTGATGCGGCGCATAAATGTTGCTGGTGTGCTTTGCACAGCATTTGCAGCGTCATCTGTGGTATGGCGATGATAGTTCGTGTAGGTATCGGAAAGTGTGAAAGCATGTTGTGTCCCTATTCTGTAGCGCAATGTGGCAACGCCTGCAAATGTGTTGCTCCTAAATTCTGCCAATGTAGCAACGCCTTCTCCTTGATACCCATTCATGGTGTACTGCCCCGCCCAGTTATAGGTGCGTGAGATGGTGTCAATGTTGTTGGTTTTTGAGAGATCATAGCGCAACGAGAGGAACGCATCGAGATTTTGAAATAAGAGGTTTTTCTTTTCATAGGTGAGTGTGAGCGTCCATCCTTGCACCTTTCTCAGCTTTCCTCCAAAGACCACGGTCATTAAGTTGGCATGCTGAATTTGGGCATATTCGTTGTTAAACGTCATACCAGCGATCAGCCTGTCTGCCCATTTCTTGTTAGTGATGCCCGTTTGGAAGAGAACGCCTTCATTGTGGTAGCGGTTGTGAAATCGTCTGAACCACTGCGCTTCATTGCTGATCTGCATCGTTTGCAGGTCGGTGTTTTGCACTTTCACCTTATAGTTGTTGTTCGAAAAGTTTTGATAGAGATTGGCTTTAAAGAACCAACCCGAACGTGTGGTGTGTCCCAAGGAGAGGGACAAACGATGGGTGTTGAACGACCCGAAAGAGTAGGACGCATCAATGTAGCTTCCTCTTCGTTGTTCGGTCACGATGTTGATAGCTCCGCCCAGTGCATCTGCCCCATAAGCAACTGGCACAACACCCTTATATACTTCGATGTGTTGGGTGATGCTCAATGGAAGTTGATGAAAACCATAGTTTGTTGCTGCACCTTCTAAGGGAACGCCATCAACGAACACTTTGACATGTTTACCCGTGAAACCATTTAGATTGATGGCAACAGCCGAACCTAAGCCTCCTTCTTCACGGATTTTGATGCCCGAAATGCGGTCAAGCAAATGCACAACATCAAGGGTTGTGTTGCGCAGACGTGTTGCATCGACAGCTACAGCATTAAAAGCCGAGTTGTTGATACGTTTCACGTGGCTGCCTTGCACCACAACTTCGTCAAGTTTGATGGTCTTTTGCCATCGAGTAGAATCTTTTTCTTGAGCCCACAAGCGTTGTGGAGCACAAACGAAAAGACATAATAATCCTATTAGAGAAAATATATTTCTTATCATCGCTTCAAACATTTACCAAGAGGGAAAATCTTTGTGGGACCATAAGAAACCTCAATACTGAGTTGAGAATATGATGGCATGAAAGGTACGTCCATCATAACGTATCGGTTTACTTATCCGTTTCTAATTTCCTTTTCTAATATTTCGGAGCTAACGCTTTAGCAATGCAAAGGTATTGAGTTTTATAAATTTGCACAATACCTAAAAGTTATGAAATTGCAACTGCATTTCATGGCATTATTCACAAGATTGCAGTGCAATTGATAGGTTTTTCACCTTAATAATTATATCTGAAAATGGGGCGTAGCAACAATTAGGTATGCTGCAAGAAAATGCTGCCTTTGTAAGTGAATAAGATAAAAAGAAAACCCGAAGTCTGTTTTTGACAAACTTCGGGGAATAGGTCTAACTTCATTTAGTTGTTTTCTTGCTTTGCAAGCGTTCAGAGAACGATTACTCGCTTTGCGAGCGTCTGAAAGACGATTTCTTGCTTTGCGAGCGTCTGAAAGACGGTTACTTGTCATGCAAGCATTCAGAGAATAATTTTTTACTAATCCAGAAATCCATCTTAATATACAGACAAAAACGACTTATAAAAGCAAAGCGCACTTTTCTCAAAGAAAAAGCACGCATCGTATTTAATCATTTATATGCAACTGCAAAAAAGCTTGATTATCAGGTTCACACCTCACGGTGCTACCCTGAATCTTGCTTCAAATTGTTATCCGAAATGTTTCAATCTTTTTACTTCAACTAATTTACCTAATTTTCCTGAACATCTCTTTGTTCTACCTTAAAATGAAATAACTAAAAACCTAAATCTATTACTATTAACCTAAACAATCTATTAACCTTTTTGTCTTTTGACGATGCAAAGGTAGGAAGATTTGAAAAGTCTGCAATGTTTTTTTTGAGCTTTTTCTTTAAATCAGTTCTTTTCTTGACGCACGTCAATCCACTTGATCTATTCGTATTTTAGCCCAATTCGATAGCAAATTCATGTGAGAATAGGGATTAGGTTGCTTTTGATAAATATGATGTATTTTTGTTGCTTTATAAGGAAAAATGCGTATCTTTGCAGCATAGAATAGAAAGGATAATATTTTAAAAGCAATTACTCGGTATAAACCACAAAGAAAATATGTTTACATTCAAGCATGCCATTGGTCGCAGTCTCGGCACATTGTTGCTGCTCTTCAGTATTGCGATAGGCACAACACATGGCGAAAGTCTTCAAGAAATGAAGACAAGACTTTCGCAAAACACCTATTATCGGCTCAAGAGTCATTACAACACCTACGTCATTGATGCAGGTGGCACTACGGCAACCATCAGTGCAACGGGCGATTTAACGAATGCGTGGAACAGCATTTGGAAGATTGTGCAAAACGGCGATGGTTACACACTGCAAAACGTTTGGACTGGAAAGTATCTGAACAATGCGGCAAGCAACGACACACCACTTGCCACAACAGATGCGGCAATGAAGTATTATCTTCGCCCCAGTTCGTTTACGCATTCAAATAATTATGTAGTGCTTTCTTGGACGGCAGAATTCAGTGGTTTGACAGTTATGCACGCTGACCGTTACGGAAATGTTGTGAGGTGGCATGCCAACACTAGCACTACAGAAAACAATGCTTCCGACTGGATATTAGAGCCCATTTCTTCCATAGATCAAACGGCTATGGAAACCTATCGTTCAGCGATTAAGCCAGAGGCGGGGGCTTATTATTATATACGGAACAAGCATTATCCCACGCGCCGCATGCAAAGTCCGGCAACGATGACAGCCGCAATTGCTGAACAAGAAGACGCCACGGAGTATCGGCAATTGTGGTTTGTGGAAGCAACGGGAGACGGGCAATATGCCTTTAAGAATGTCGTAACGGGTATGTATCTGCAAAACAATGCCGGACGGAGTGCCGACTTCGTGATGGGAACAACGGCGTCGCCCTTTAAACTTGTTTTTTCAACAGGCACAGCACCTTGGTCGTTCAGTGCAAAGGGAACATCTTGGGCACTCCATGCTGCCCAAACGCAAAGCTATCACGTGGTGGGGTGGGATGCAAATGCAGAGGCATCACAGTGGTATTTGGAGAAATCGAGCGTTACGGCAGCTGAAATTCAAGCTGTTCAAGAGGCTATGCAGCGTTTTCGCAATCTCGATAACAATCGTGCGCAGTACACAACGTTGCTCGCTAAATTCTTTGACGATGCTGCATGCACACAGCTGAAAACTGCCTTTAAAAATCTGTCGGACAATGCCCTCAAATCGGCTATGCAGGCAGACGGTTTGCCCGAAATATTACAAGAAATGGCGGTGAGGGTGAAGAACGATAAATGGAACGCCAATAACACATTGGCAAACACTTATGAGAAATCTTTCCGAATAGCTATCTACGACCCACAGAGCGACCCCGTAAAATGGGCGAATGACCAAAAGCTCATGCGCACTTCTTTCCGCTATTCGCAACTCACCACGCCTTCAGGCATCACAGCCGATAAAGGGAATGTGGTGTGTCTCTTCGTAGATCAAAATGCGCCAGCTGGGACAACGCTTGAAGCAGAATTTGCTTACAACATTGACCGCACAGGACGTCGGTTTACACTGAAACAAGGTGTCAACTTCCTTTATGCCGAGCGACAGGAACATATCTACATTCGTTATAATGTAGACAATACAGACCTTTTGCTTGCCGATTTGCCAAAGATAAAGGTGCATATTGAGAACGGAAGAGCCAACGGATATTTCGACACTGCACGCCACAAGCAAAAGGCGTGGGACGAGATGCAAAGTCTCAAAAGCGAGGGCTTTATGCAAGACTGTGTTTGGCGCATGAAATCAAAGCGATACACCTATATCTTCTCACTCGCAGAGGTGGAGGAAAGTAGAAGCAAAGGCGAATGGCATTACCACGGAAACGATATGGGGTTAGAAGGCGTACTCGGTAAATGGGACGAAATCTGTGACCAACAGCTTGACTTCTTAAGTGTTGAACGCTATGCTGATCGTTTCAACTGTGTGTTGCTTTCTCTGCCAGAATCTGGTGGTGGACTTTATGCAACGACTTATGGAATATATGGTATAGGTGTATTGAACTATACATTATTAGCAGAAAACTACGAAAACTCAGAAGGTGCAGGCATTTGGGGACTTGCACACGAAACGGGACACCACTTCCAACAGCTTTATGATATGCGCGGAACGCTGGAGAGTTCTAATAACCTTTTCTCGATTGTAGCGATGTGGAAGACGGGAACAAACGTATCGAGAGGTATGTCTTTGCCCTCACTCATTCGCAACACGGTGAATGCTGGCAACAGTTGGATGGATTTGGGTATCAGTGAACGTATGCGACTTTATTGGCAACTTTATCTCTACTATGTGGAGCTGGGACACAAACCAACTTTCTTCAAAGAACTGATGGATAAATTTCGTGATGTGCCAATGGTGGGCGGAGAGGCAAAGACCGACTTCCTGCGCTTTGCGAAGTTTGCTTCTGATGTGGCACAGGAAGACCTCACAGATTTCTTTGAGTTCTATGGATTCTTCCGTAAGACAGGCGAACACATCAATATCAAGTGGGGAGATCCTTTCTATGATACTAACTATGCAAAGATCTATACGAATGTGCGCCAAGAAGACATCGATGAAGCAAAAGCCTACATGGCAAAGTATGCCACAAAGCGCAACAATCTGTTCTTCATCGACGAGCGTGTAAGAAAGTCGGAAGCTAAAAATGAATATATGCTGCCAGGCGCAAGTCGTTACGGAACATCATCAACGGCAACACCAGGTGATGTCAACGAAATGGGCGATGGTGGACATTTCACCGATTATCTCAATCCTCAACCAGCACAGCCCATCAGCGTTCAAGTTAATGATCGAACTTTCTCAATGGTTGGTGAGCACGTAATGGGCTATAAAGTCTATGATGCTACGGGCGCATTGGTGTTCGTTTCTAATAAAAATGTTTTCGACCTTCCCTCTACCATCAACCTCGCTACTGCAAAGATAGTAGCCGCAGGAGCTGATGGTAAGGATGTAATGGTGTATAACAATGGGGCGATTGTGGCACAATACGATAAGTTAGTAATCTCACCCGAATTTTCAAACACGGCAGGTTTAGCACTTTCTGTGAATGTTTCGCAACCCGAATACACCTATAATATATACGTAACACCCAATCCTGCATCCTACGTCGGAGCAAACACAGTGGTTGCATCAAGCGAAGCAACACGTGGAAAGTTTGCTTTCTTCCCTGGGACTGGAGCCGGAACTTACTACATTCTGTCTACGACAACGGGCAAATGGCTTGGTTATTCAGACGCAAACGCAGGCGATGATCGCATCACATTGAACGACACACAGGGACAAGCATCACAATGGCGGGTGGAAAGAGAAAATCCAACGGTCAACAGCTTTGACATCTCTCCGATCTTTAGCGACCTAGGATGGAACTGGCACGGAGGTATCAATAAAGCATCACGTAAGAGCATGGGACTTTATTCCAAAACCGATAACCACAGCTCATGGACTTTCGTTCCGACCGATGTGACCACCGAATATACCACAGCAGCGAACAAAGCCAACCTATTGTTGCAACAGCAAGGTGTGGGCTACCCTACGGCTACAAGTAATGTGCGCAACGAGTTGAAGAAACAATTGGCACAACTTCAAACCGCTTATCGCACATGGACGATTGCGCCAGACCCAACTGCGAAAGCAACTGCCCTCAGTGCCATTAATACGGTTATTCTACAGCTCAGCACTGCGGCTGCGAACTTCATCAACGAACGCACAGACATCACAATGCCAGAGAACGGAAAGATCTATCGCATAAAGTCGGCGATGAACGATTATGCAATGACACTTCATCGAATGCCCGACAATGCAGCGGAACACAACGTAACGATGGCACCTTGTTTGGATGCACGCAGCTACTGGGTGTGCCAAAGCAATGCCGATGGTACGTTCTATTTGGCAGCACTCAAAGGCAACGGAACACTCAATATCACCACAACGGCTTCTGGTGCAACGCTTGCCGATAATGGAGCTAACCTCAATGCGGCACGTGGCAATCGCTTTGGTACGCTTTATCTACGTAGTGGTGGGCACACGTTTATGCGCACTACGGCTGCCACTTACCTACAAACAACAACCGATGTTCAAACCAATGCAACGGCAACAGACAAGAGCTCGGACTTTTATTTTGAAGAAGTAACCGATTCTGCCTTTACGCTCAACATCAGAAGTGGCTCAAATGGTAATTTAGCATCTGTCCATCTTCCTTATGCTGTGGAACTTCCAGCCGATGTGAAGGTTTATGCTGTAACGCCAAAAGACGACAAATTGCGTCTTGATGAGCGTGAACCAGTGGTGGGAATGAATGGAGAACGCATTTTGCCAGCCTATACGCCAGTCTTGCTTTCCGCTCCAACAGATGGCAATATTGCCTTGCATCCAGCCCCATCATCAACAGCTTCCATATCAACGGGAATGTTGGGGACGATCTCGGCAGTATTAAATAGCAATCTGCAACTTTCTACTTATCATTATTATGCACTCACACAGCGGTCTGGTGCTTTTGTGATGCGGCTCATTGGAAAGGCGAATTTGCCAGCCAATAAGGCTTATTATCGCTCTTCGGTAGCCATAACACCTGCGCCACCAACGTCGCTTGATCTTGTTTTTGATGAAAAAACGACAGGCATTGATAGTCCAAAGACAAAGCAAATGTCGGGTAGGGCATACGACTTAAAAGGTCGCCCTGTGGGCAATACGAATGCACGTGGCGTGCTGATCATTGATGGAAAGAAAGTGGTGAAGCATTAAGCGGGGCACAGTAACAACAACATTGAATCCACAAAACAACAAAAACTAAACAGATGAAACATTTCGAAGAAACGAAAAAAGAATATGTCTCACCACACATAGAGGTTTTTGAAATCGACGATTGCATCTTACAAGGTAGCCCAAACAAGACCACTTGGGAACTTGAATTAGACGATGAGGATGTGATAGATGATGAAAATGAAATCTTCTAACCTCTGTGGGGGTGAGTAATGAATCGAAGAAGTATCTCAATGCTTCGATACACTAAAGAAAACCGCTGTTCCGATGAGGTGCAGCGGTTTTTCGTATGCTTTTTTTTAGGTGTTTTTCAGTAGACAACAGGAGAATTTATACAGATAAAACAAACGACTATCACTTTTTTTCTTTACCTTTGCAAAGGAGCTACTGCCCCACGAAACGATAATAAACCGAAAGTATTGATTAGAAGAATGGAAAGCTATTCAGTTGAAAGCATCACGCATTTGATAGCTGCGCAACGTTACGGAACAACTAACGACAGCATAAGATTTGTGCTAACAGATAGTAGGTCGCTTTGTTTTCCTGCTGAAACGCTCTTTTTTGCATTAAAATCTGAGCGCAATGATGGTATGAATTATGTTTCAGAACTTTATCAACGGGGTGTGAGAAACTTTGTGGTGGAGCGTTTGCCAGATGATTTTGAAAAGCAGTTCCCACACACCAATTTCTTGTTAGTAGCCAACGTGCTTACTGCCCTTCAAACACTTGCCACGCATCACCGCCATTGTTTCAATATTCCCATCATTGGCATAACAGGTTCTAATGGTAAGACGATGGTCAAAGAATGGCTCTATCAGTTGCTTTCCGAAGACTTTCGCATTGTGCGTTCGCCTCGCAGTTATAACTCGCAAATTGGCGTTCCGCTGTCTGTGTGGCTTTTGAAAGCCGATACCGAACTTGGCATCTTTGAAGCGGGTATTAGTAAGCCTCGTGAAATGCAACTTCTTGAACCCATCATTGAGCCTACGATTGGTATCATTACCAATATAGGCACAGCTCATCAAGAAAATTTTGCAACTTTGGCAGAGAAGTGTGAAGAGAAAATCAAACTATTCCGACATGCTAAAACCATCATATTTCCTGCCGATGATGCTGTGGTGTGTGCCTCATTGAAGTCTGCCGAATGGGCAGGCGAATTGGTCTCATGGTCGTTTGAAAATGAAAAGGCGAATTTCTATGTTCAGTCGGTAGAGAAAACCAGTACTTCTTCCACGCTTCATTATGTTTGGCAAAGCAGCTGCAAAGGTGCATTCACCATTCCTTTTATTGACGATGCCAGTATCAGCAATGCCGTTTCTTGCTTTGTTTTGGGGTTAGTGCTCCACACCGATAGTAGGCAACTCGCTCAACGGATGCACCAACTTGAACCCATCGCAATGCGTTTGGAAGTGAAAGAAGGACAACACGGCTGCACGCTCATTAACGATGCCTATAATTCAGACTTCAATTCGCTTAACATAGCACTTGATTTTATGAATCGCCGTCCTGATCACAAAGGTCGGAAACGCACACTCATCTTGAGCGACATGCTCCAAAGCGGTGAGGACGAAGCGCAGTTGTATCAAGAAATAGCACATTTGGTCAGCGAACGCAATATTGATAAATTCATCGGTATTGGTGACGCATTGCAATGCCACCAGACCTGTTTTTCAGCTACGAAAGAAACCTATTTTTTCCACACTATACGCGATTTTTTGGCAAGCAACGTTTTTCGTCAATTGCGCAATGAAATGATTCTCATCAAGGGCGCACGTGTGTTTGAATTTGAGACACTTGCCGAACTTTTGGCAGAGAAAGTCCATGAAACGGTGTTGGAAGTGAACCTCAATGCTTTGGTAGAAAATCTGAATTGGTATCGCACTCGGATGCAGTCCGAAACAAAGTTGGTTTGCATGATTAAAGCTGATGGTTACGGAGTGGGAGCTGTAGAGATTGCCAAAACGCTACAAGACCATCGTGTGGATTATTTGGCAGTGGCGGTGGCCGATGAAGGTGTAGCGTTGAGACGCAACGGCATCACCAGTAACATTATGGTGATGAACCCAGAAATGAGTTCACTTAAAACGTTGTTTGACTATGATTTAGAACCAGAGGTCTACAGCTTCCGTCTACTTGACGCACTGATAAAAGCAGCTGAAAAAGAAGGAATAACCCACTATCCTGTGCACATCAAGTTAGACACAGGTATGCACCGCCTTGGTTTTCATCCGTCTGCCGACATTGACCGCTTGATCAGTAGGTTGAAATCGCAAAACGCCATTACACCTAAATCGGTTTTCTCTCATTTTGTGGGTGCCGATGCCGATGTTTTCGATGCTTTTTCTGCCCAACAATTCAATGCTTTCGATGGGGCAAGTCAAAAATTGCAAGCCGCTTTCAGTCACAAAATCTTGCGCCACATTGATAATTCAGCGGGTATAGAGCATTTTCCAGAACGTCAGCTTGATATGTGTCGCCTCGGGCTGGGACTTTATGGCGTCAATCCACGCACCAATGAAATGCTTCATAACGTTTCAACGCTTAAAACCACCATTCTCCAGATGCGCCACGTAGCTGCAGGCGAAACCGTGGGCTATTCTCGCAGAGGCGTGATCACGAAAGATAGTAAGATAGCTGCCATCCCCATTGGCTATGCCGATGGTTTGAACAGAAAACTGGGTAACCGCCATTGCTATTGTCTGGTAAATGGACAGCGGGCTGACTATGTGGGAAACATCTGTATGGACGTTTCGATGATTGATGTAACAAACATTGATTGTGAGGAGGGCGATGTGGTGGAAATCTTTGGCGATCACTTACCCGTAACGGTGTTGAGCGATGTTTTGGAGACCATTCCTTATGAGGTGCTGACCAATATTAGCGGTCGTGTAAAACGTGTGTATTTTCAAGATTAGATCTTAAGAATGAAAAAGGAAAGGATATGGAAATAATTTATGTTTTCATCGGACTTTGTCTCGGAGGTTTGATAGTCTTTCTGTGGATGAAAAATCAGGCTACGATAGTGCAAAACAAGTTGAGTTCGGAAAATGCCGTACTCCTAAATCAAATTGAGCTATTGAAAAAAGCCAATGAAGAAAGTTTGGAAAACGAACGCAACCACAGTAAACAATTGAGGGAAGAGTTGCAGAAACAACACGATACAAAGAGCAAATTGCTACAAGAAGAAATCAAACTTGCTACGTCGCAAATGCTTTCTGAAAGTCGTGAGAAGTTGAACGCAGCCGACAAAGAACGTTTAAATATTTTGCTTTCGCCTCTCAAGGAGCGTTTGGAAACCTTCAGTCAGAGTATTGATAAGACCAACAAAGAAAATGCAGCCAGCAAAGCTGAAATGAGAACCGCCTTTGAAGAAGCACTCAAACGCCTGCACACCCATCAGGAAACTGCTGTGAAAACGATGCGTGAAGACCAAGAACGCGCCGTGAAAGAACTCAAGGAACAAACAGAGCGCATTGGTGCAGACGCCGCTTCGCTTACGCAAGCTCTCAAGGGTGACTCCAAAATGCAAGGCGATTGGGGAGAAATGATACTCGAAAAAACTTTGGAGGATTGCGGATTGATTAAGAATCAACAATATTTTTTGCAAGAAAATTATAAGGACGAAAACGGAAATAACTATCGTCCAGATGCTGTCATAGAGTTTCCGAACAACGAACGGGCGGTGATTGACGCCAAAGTTTCACTAACGGCGTATCAAGCTGCCCTCAAAACCGATGATCCTGAGGAGCGTACTCAATTCATGCGGGAGCATGTGCAATCGGTCAAGAAACACATCGACGAACTATCAGCAAAGAACTATGAAAAAATCGTACCTGGATGTATTGGATATGTTTTGATGTTCATTCCCTATGAGAGTGGCTATTCGGCTGCAATAAAAACCGACATCAATATTTTGCAGTATGCCTATCGCAAGCACATCATCGTCTTGAGTCCTGGCAATTTGCTTATGGCACTTCAATTGACCCACAATATGTGGCAAAACTATCGCATTAACAAGAATGTGGAAGAAATTCTTCGACAATCCAACGATCTTTACGATAAGTTTGTGGGCTTCGGTGAAACCTTCTTGAAGGTGGGCGCAGGTATTCAGAAATTGCAGCAAGATTATGACAAAGCCCAATCACAACTTAGCCAAGGCAAGGGTAACATTGTGCGGCGATTAGATGGAATGAAAGCACTGGGCATTACTCCCAAAAAGCAACTGCCCGAGGGATTATAGATTATAGAAGCGAAGAAAGGTTTGACGACGGAAAGAATAAGTTATGATAAAAGGTAAAACGATTTTCTCTATCATCTTGATGTGTTTTTTCTCCTTAAAGATGTTGGCTGACGACTTTGTTGTTGATACGCTTTTTGTAGTACCCGATACGCTCATTGAACGGAATGAACAAAAAGAGGAGAAATGGATAGAGAAATTTAGCAAAACCCATTTTTTTCAAGCGACCTATCTCGGAACACCACTCATTGCAGCTGGACTACTTGAACAGCATTACGACCAAAAGTTTCGTCGTTTGCGAACGTCATTTCTACCAACTTTTAAGGACAATACGGATGATTATCTGCAATATCTTCCAGCAGCAGTAATGTTGGGAATGAAAGCTGCAGGTGTGAAAGGAAGAAGTTCTTGGGGGCGTATGTTGTTGAGCGATGCCATCTCGGCAGCCATTATGAGTTCTGCCGTTAATACGCTGAAATACACTGTAAAGATGCCACGTCCAGATGGTTCAGCTAACAATAGTTTCCCTTCTGGACACACAGCAACAGCATTTATGACCGCTACGATGCTCAATAAAGAATACGGACATTTAGCGCCATGGGTAGGCGTAGGAGCTTACAGCGTAGCTACAGCTACGGGGCTTATGCGCATGGCGAACAACAAACATTGGTTGAGCGATGTGATGGTGGGTGCAGGTATTGGTATTCTTTCAGCAGAATTAGGCTACTGGCTTGCTGATATTATCTGCAAAGAAAAGTGTAGTTTTTATTCTGCGACAGATTATGACTTTGAACCTTCTCGACACCCTTCATTCTTGGGACTTTACATGGGCTTTAATATTCCCTTGAGCCATTATGACCTATTGGGACACAAAATGCTTGAGACCGCTGTTGGTACTACGGCTGGTGTAGAAGGGGCTTATTTCTTCAATCGTTATGTGGGAATAGGGGGCAGGTGGACAATGTCTAACGTTATGCTCATCGTTGATGATAATGAAGCCTATAATGATGCACTTGATTTCTGTACGCTCATGGGTGGTGCTTATTTTAATCTTCCGCTGTCAAGACGCTGGGCAATAGGAAGTAAACTTTTAGTGGGTGCAGTGAACTATTCCAAGCTCGAAACATCTGATTTCAAGATTGGGGCAAATCGTGGTTTCGGTGCTAGTACGGGAATGAATATTGGTTATCATGTGAAGAAACATTTGTCGATGAAAATCTTTCTCGATTATAATATTCTTCCTCCTCACAGCAAAACAGAACGTGATTATATGCACACAATGACGCTTGGTTCGGCAGTTTCAATGCGGTTTTAACCTAATGACCGAATAGGGTTTAATATTGCACAAATTCAAGTGAGCTATACTTGAATACGAAGTGAGCTTCAGTTGCAATGCAACTGAGGCTCACTTGTTTTTAAAGTGTAGTACACTTAAAAAGTGTCTGTTAAATGACTTATTTTAACCCAAATCGGTCATTAGACCGCTTGGGTTTTCTTTTTTTTATTGCTGTCCGGTAAAACTTAAATATCCTATAAATCCTTGCGGAATTGCCTTTATATAGGTAATTCCGCATTCTTTTTTGAAATCCAAGCCCCCTAATCAAATAAATCAAGTTCTTTTGGTGGTGCATTTGCCTTTTCTGCCATTATGATGAGCTCATCATTCTGTG
>JALFSW010000055.1 GCA_022779305.1 Prevotella sp.
CGGACGCTTTCCTCGAACTTCATTCGGTCGTTGAAACAGCCAAGAAGCACAACAAAACTTCTTATCATGCGATTCAAGCCTTATTTGAGGCTTGATGAATTGGCATATTCTGTACCTACCGATTATCGCTGAATAGTTACAATCTTTGAGATTATCGTTAAAAGTTTATAAAATGAATATGAGAAAAATAGCGACTTTGTTTGCACTCCTCGTTTGCCTTTTTGTCAATGCACAAATCCAAGGTACGAACATCATTGTTTCAGTTACCCCAGACCATGACGATTGGACGTATAAAGTAGGCGAAACTGCCCGCTTGAAAGCCGTTGTCCTGAAGGCGGGCTGTCCGTTGAAAGGCGTGAAGGTTGATTATGAGGCAGGTGCAGTGATGTATCCTGATGTAAAGAAAGAAAACGTAACGCTTTCAGATGGTACGTTTTCATGGAAAGCAACGATGAAAGAACCTGGTTTCTATCGTTTGAAAGTGGTTGCAAATGTGAATGGCAAACGCTATGAAGGACTTTGCACCGTGGGTTTTTCTCCAGAACGCATCCAGCCCACCGCCACTGATCCTTCAGACTTCGATACTTTTTGGCAAAACGCCCTTCAGTCAGCCCGACATACACCTTTAGAAGCCACCCGAAGGTTGCTCCCCGAGCGTTCAACAGAGAAAGTAAATGTCTATGAAGTTAGCTTCCACAATACCCAGTGGGGCAGTCGCACTTATGGAATATTGTGCATTCCCACGAAAGCTGGAAAATATCCAGCCCTCCTTCGAGTGCCGGGTGCAGGCGTTCGCCCCTATCAAGGCGATGTGTGGACAGCATCTCAAGGTGTGATTACATTAGAAATCGGCATTCATGGTATTCCCGTTACCATGCCCCAAAGTGTTTATGATAATCTTGCCAATGGTGCATTGAATTGCTATTGGGATGCAAATATGGACGATCGTGATAAAACGCCCTATAAACGTATCTTTATTGGAGCCGTGCGAGCGATTGATTACATCGCTAGTCTGCCCGAATGGAATGGCAAAGATTTAGGTGTAACGGGTTCAAGTCAAGGTGGTATGCTCTCATTGGTGTGTGCTGCGCTCGATAAGCGTGTGAGTTTCATCGGTGTTGTCCATAATGCCATGTGCGACCATACAGCCTCTTTGCATGGTAAAGCCTGTGGATGGCCACATTATTTCTATGGTCAGAAACATCCCAATGAACAAAAAGTGCGCACCAGTGCATATTATGATGGCATCAATTTTGCTCGGCGTATAACCTGTCCAGGGTGGTATTCTTTTGGATTTAATGATGAGGTAGTACCTCCCAATAGCTCGTATGCCACCTATAATATTATAACTGCACCCAAAACATTGAGTCTTTATCCTCAAACTGCCCATCATTGGTATCAAGAACAATGGACAGAATGGGAACAATGGTTATGGAAACAAATGAACATAAAGCAATGAGAACAAAATATAAATTCCTCATCCTTATTTTGATGACGCTTTTTTGTAGCATAACTTCTGCACAGGAACGTTTCATCCGTGTGAGCAATGGTAAGTTTCTGCGCAACGGAAAACCCTATTATTTCGTAGGAACAAACTTTTGGTATGGTGCCATTTTGGGTTCAGAAGGTAGAGGTGGCAATCGTGTACGCCTTTGTAAGGAACTGGATGCAATGAAAAAATACGGCATTGATAATCTGCGTATCCTTGTTGGTAGTGATGGTGAAGAGGGTGTGAAGACCAAAGTAGAACCAACGTTGCAATGTGCGCCAGGTGTTTATAATGATACGATACTTGCAGGACTTGATTTTCTGATGCAAGAATTGGGTAAACGCAAAATGACAGCAGTGCTCTATCTCAATAATTCTTGGGAATGGAGTGGAGGATATGGCTACTATTTGGAGCAAGCTGGAGCGGGAAAAGCCCCTCGTCCCAATGAAGCGGGCTATCCAGCATACATGAACCACGTGTCGCAGTTCTCCACCAACGTTAAAGCACAGCAACTCTTCTACGATTATGTTCGTTTTATCATTAGTAGAACCAATCGTTTCACGGGCAAAAAGTATGTTGATGACCCTGCAATTATGTCATGGCAAATCGGCAACGAGCCACGTGCTTTCAGTCGTGAAGCCATTCCTGCATTTGAAAAGTGGCTCGCCGAAAGTTCTGCACTCATCAGAAGCCTCGATAAAAATCATCTCATATCTATTGGAACAGAAGGAGCTTGGGGTTGTGAGGGCGATTTTGAGGTCTTTGAACGAATCAGTTCGGATTGCAATATTGATTATATGAATGTGCATCTGTGGCCTTATAACTGGGGATGGGCAAAACAAGACTCACTCGTTGAGAACCTTTCACGAGCTTGCCAAAACTCAAAGGACTACATAGAACGCAGTCTTGCCATTGCCCAACGATTACAAAAACCCCTCGTTATGGAAGAATTTGGTTATCCTCGAGATAATTTCTTGTTCACACCAGGGTCTCCAACGCAAGGACGTGATGGTTATTACAACTTCGTTTTCAGTCTCATTGTTGAGCATGCAAAGCGTGGTGGTAACTTTGCTGGATGCAACTTTTGGGCTTGGGGAGGCTTAGCCAATCCGCAACATGAGCAGTGGCAGCGAGGAGACGACTACACTGGCGACCCTGCACAAGAACAACAAGGGCTTAATTCGGTTTTTCTCACCGACCATTCGACCCTCAAAATAATCAAGAAATACAGTAAAATATTACGTAAAACCCATTAAATAAGAGGCTGAAATGAAAACAATTATCTTGTCTACAATGATTGCCTTGACCGCAACAACAATGAACGCAAAAGATAAGAAACCCTTGTACAAGAATCCCAAAGCACCTATCGAACAGCGTGTTGAAGACCTTCTTTCTCGCATGACTTTAGCAGAAAAAGTGGGACAAACTAACCAACTCGTGGGCATTGAGCATTTCAAACAAAACTCTGCAACGATGACTGCCGACGAATTGGCAAGAAACACGGCCAATGCGTTTTATCCAGGTGCGATGGTTGAGGATATGGAACGTTGGACACGTGAAGGACTTGTTTCGTCTTTCCTCCATGTGCTCACCATGGAAGAAGCCAACTATCTGCAACGTTTGGCTATGCAAAGTCGTCTGCAAATTCCGTTACTCATTGGAATAGACGCCATTCACGGAAATGCTAAATGCAAAGACAACACCGTTTATCCAACCAACATCGGCTTGGCAAGCTCTTTCGATGTAGATATGGCTTATAAAATAGCTCGCCAAACAGCCAAAGAAATGCGTGCAATGAACATGCATTGGACGTTCAACCCCAATGTTGAAGTGGCACGTGATGCACGTTGGGGACGTTTCGGAGAAACATTTGGCGAAGACCCTTACTTGGTTACGCTCTTGGGAGTTGCAACCAACAAAGGTTATCAGCGTAATCTCGATTCAAAGGATGATGTTTTGGGTTGCGTAAAACACATGGTTGCTGGTTCACATTCCATCAATGGCACGAATGGAGCACCTGCCGATCTCTCTGAACGAACCCTCAGGGAAGTTTTTTTTCCTCCTTTTAAGGCAGCCTTACAGCAAGGTGGCGATTGGAATGTGATGATGTCGCATAACGAACTCAATGGTGTGCCTTGTCACACGAACAAGTGGCTCATGGAAGATGTATTGCGCAAAGAATGGGGCTTCAAAGGATTCGTTGTCAGCGATTGGATGGACATCGAACATTGTGTAGACCAACACTTCACAGCTGCAACCCATAAGGAAGCCTTTATGCAGAGTATTCTTGCTGGAATGGATATGCATATGCACGGACCAGAATGGACAGACGCTGTGATAGAACTTGTAAAGGAAGGTAAGATACCCGAAAGTAGAATCGATGAAAGCGTTCGCCGCATCTTGACTGTGAAATTCCGACTCGGCTTATTTGAACAACCTTACAGCGATGAGAAAACACGCGACAAGGTGATAAACGATCCTGAACACAAACAAACAGCTTTGGAAGCAACTCGCAATAGTATTGTGTTGTTGAAAAATGAAGCAAATCTGTTGCCACTCCAGTCTGGGAAGTACAAAAAAGTATTGGTAACGGGTATCAATGCCAATGACCAAAACATCATGGGAGATTGGAGCGAATTGCAACCAGATGAAAAAGTATCGACCGTTCTGAAAGGATTGCGCCAGATTTCACCCGAGACCAACTTCCAATTCGTGGACCAAGGCTGGGATCCTAGGAATATGTCGCAAGCCAAAGTGGACGAAGCTGTTGAGGCTGCGAAGAACAGCGACCTAGTTATTGTTACTTGTGGCGAATACATGATGCGTTTTCGATGGAATGAACGCACTTCGGGTGAAGACACCGACCGTGACAATATCGACCTCGTGGGACTGCAAGACCAACTCATTAAACGTTTGAACGAAACAGGAAAACCCACTATTTTGGTCATCATTAGCGGACGCCCATTAAACGTGAGCTATGCTGTTGAAAATGTTCCTGCCATTATCAACGCATGGGAACCAGGACAGTTTGGCGGACAAGCCATTGCGGAAATTATCTATGGAAAGGTCAATCCTTCTGCA
Organism: Prevotella sp.; assembly: GCA_022779305.1. Lineage (GTDB taxonomy): Bacteria > Bacteroidota > Bacteroidia > Bacteroidales > Bacteroidaceae > Prevotella. The sequence continues at coordinate 4,571 of JALFSW010000055.1, forward strand.
AAATTGGCAGCAACGATGCCTCGCAGTGCTGGGCAAGTGGGCATTTGGTATAACCACAAGGCATCTGCCTATTTTCATCCCGTTGTTTGTGGAACAAGCGAACCACTCTATCCTTTTGGATTTGGTTTGTCATACACCACCTATCGCTATTCAAATCTGCAACTCGACCGCACCACTATCGCAAAAGATGGCAGCGTGAAAGCCATCGTGACCATTGAAAACACGGGCAATCAAGATGGCGTAGAAATTTGTCAGCTCTACATTCGTGACAAAGTTTCATCGGCAGCACGCCCTGTTAAGGAACTGAAAGACTTTGCACGCGTAGCCCTTAAAGCGGGCGAAAAGAAAGAAGTGAGCTTCATGATTACCCCCGATAAACTCGCTTATTACGACCTTAATATGAATTATGGTGTTGAAGCGGGAGAATTTAAAGTAATGGTGGGCAGTAGTAGCCGCGACAAAGATTTATTAGAAGCAACATTTACCGTAGAATAAATCCACAAGATGATGAAGAAAACAATCCTATTTTTTGCAGCATTGCTCTCGTGTAGTGGTCTTTTCGCAAAACGCACCACACCTGCCGAGGCACTCATCAAACGATTAAAGAAAATCCAGAAAGCAGGAACGATGATAGGGCATCAGGACGCTTTCTTCTATGGCACAACATGGAAGTGGCAGTTTGGGCGCAGCGATATGCAAGATGTGTGCGGCGATGCACCCGCTGTTTTGGGTTGCGAACTTGGCGGTTTGGAACTTGGGGTAGATAAAAACATTGACGGTGTACCTTTTGATCGGATGAAAGAACAGATTGTTCGCCATGCAACGCAAGGTGGTGTGGTTACGCTCAGTTGGCATCCAGCCAATCCAGCCAATGGCGGAAATGCTTGGAACGTGGAAGGTGATGCTGTGAAAAAAGTATTGCCCAACGGCGCTGAATACGCAAAGATGCAACTTTGGTTAGAGCGCATGGCTCAGTTTATTGGCTCTTTGCAAACAAAGGGAGGTAAACCGATTGCTGTTATCTTCCGTCCGTGGCACGAAATGAGCGGAAGTTGGTTTTGGTGGGGAGCTAAACACTGCACCACAGAAGAATATAAACAACTCTTTCGCATGACCGTAGAGAAGTTTCGCCAATTGGGTTTGACCAATGTGGTTTGGAACTATTCGCCAGGTGCCGACGGAAACGACACGCCCGAACACTTCTTCTCATTCTATCCTGGTGATGCGTATGTCGATATGTTAGGCGTGGATCTTTATCAATTCTCTGGTAGTGAGGAATTTATTCGGCAGGGACAGTTAGAAATGAAAATTATGTACGATTATGCAAAGCCTCGGGGAATGCTCTATGCTCTCACAGAAACGGGCTATCGCAACACCCCCGACCCACAATGGTTCACCGGTACGCTTCGCAAGGCGTTTGCAGGTTATCGTCCGAGCTACGTACTTTTGTGGCGCAACGCATGGGACAATCCTGAAGAAAACTTCGGTCCAGCTCCCGAAAAAATGTGTGCTGATGATTTCCGCAAGTTTGCTAAAGACATTTTGCTTCTCTTTCTCAATGGTGTGAGAGGCAAGAAATGAAAGCAGTAAAAGATAAATGAAAAGGTAAAAAAGATTGACAAATAGAGAATCGTCTCCTTTTTGTGTTTTGTTTTCTAACCATTTGAATATGAGATGATTAAAAACTCTGTCCCACTTTCTTTGCAACAGAGGCTTACCTGCCAGCCAACTGAGCTTTAGTTAGGAGGCAACCGAGCCTCAGTTGCAAACCAAGTGAGTAACACAAGGAAAATGGCAATACTGCGGAGGTGGAAAAATCTATGTTGTTAATGGCAAGAAAATAGTTTTCAGAAAATAATAAAAATTAAAATATAAAACGATCATGGCAGATTTTAAGACAAAAGTAGCGACCGTAAAAAAACAGTTCAACGAACTCCTTACACGCAGGAACGAACCCCTTACGGAAGGGAATGGTATTTACACACGTTATAAGTACCCCATCTTGACAGCCGCCCATACTCCTTTGGAATGGCGTTATGACTTTGACGAAAAGACAAATCCCTATTTCCAACAACGCATCATGATGAACGCAACCCTCAATTCGGGTGCGATCAAGTGGCAAGGAAAATATCTGTTGGTGGTACGTGTAGAGGGTGCAGACAGAAAAAGTTTCTTTGCCGTTGCTGAAAGTCCAAACGGAATTGATAACTTTGTTTTTTGGGAAGAACCCATCACCATGCCCGAGGATGTTGTACCAGCAACGAATGTCTATGATATGCGCTTGACTGCCCACGAAGACGGTTATATTTATGGCATTTTCTGTGTGGAACGTCACGATGATAATTTTCCAAACGACCTTTCGGCAGCCACAGCCACAGCTGGGATAGCCCGTACGAAAGACCTCAAAACATGGGAGCGACTTCCCGACTTGAAAACCAAGAGTCAGCAACGTAATGTGGTGTTGCATCCAGAGTTTGTTGATGGTAAGTATGCCCTCTACACCCGTCCGCAAGATGGATTTATTGACGCAGGTTCGGGCGGCGGAATTGGCTGGGCGTTGATAGATGACATCACCCATGCTGAAGTGAAAGAAGAAAAGATCATCAATCCACGCCATTATCACACCATCATGGAGGTGAAGAATGGAGAAGGACCTCACCCCATCAAAACCTCACAAGGATGGTTGCATTTGGCACACGGCGTGCGTGGTTGTGCCAGTGGTTTGCGCTATGTGCTCTATCTTTATATGACCGCTTTAGAAGATCCAACAAAGGTCATCGCACAACCAGGTGGCTATTTCCTCGTGCCAGAAGGCGAAGAATATGTGGGTGATGTGATGAACGTAGCTTTCTCGAATGGTTGGATAGCCGATGAAGACGGCAAAGTGTTCATTTACTATGCTTCTTCCGACACACGTATGCACGTAGCCACATCAACCATTGATGAATTGGTGGACTACTGTCTGAACACGCCGGAAGACGGGCTGACAACGGCTGCAAGTGTGGAAAACATCAAACGTCTTATCGCTAAAAACAAAGCATTATGATCAAACTAAGTGAGAGAATAGGCTACGGATTGGGAGACATGGCTTCTTCCATGTTTTGGAAGCTCTTCGGTGCCTATCTGATGATTTTCTATACTGATATTTTTGGTATTTCGGCAGCCATTGTGGGTACGATGTTTGCCATCACACGCATTTGGGACTCGATGTTCGACCCCATTGTGGGTGTGATTGCCGACCGAACAAATAGCAAGTGGGGGAAGTTTCGCCCCTACTTGCTATTTCTTGCATTGCCCTTTGCCCTTATTGGTATTTTCACCTTCACAACACCCAATTTCGGAGAGACAGGAAAGGTGGTTTATGCTTTCATCACCTACACACTGATGATGATGGTTTATTCGGCTATCAATGTGCCATATGCCTCTCTTTTGGGTGTGATGACACCCAATCCAAACGAGCGCAACACGTTGGCAACATACAGGATGACATTTGCCTATTTGGGCTCGTTTGTGGCGTTGTTGCTCTTCATGCCCCTCGTGAATGCTTTTGAAGGCAGTGACAAACAAGCCACCTATGGTTGGATGACCGCTCCACAATTTGGTTGGATGATGGCTGTGGTTGTGATTGGATGTTTGAGTGCTTTGCTCTTCTTGGGCTGTTTTGCCTTGACAAAAGAACGTGTGCAGGCAATGAAAGAAAAGCAAACACCCCTGAAAACCGACTTGAAAGATTTGCTGCACAATCGTCCGTGGTGGATATTGCTCGGTGCTGGTGTAGCATCGCTGATATTCAATTCCATTCGTGATGGAGCAACGGTTTATTATTTCAAATATTTCGTGGATGAAACTACTTTCGGATCGATAGAATTTGCTGGTATTCCGTTTGTGTTGAGCGGTTTGTATCTGGCAGTGGGGCAGGCAGCAAATATTCTTGGCGTTATCTTGGCAGCTCCTGTTAGTAACAAAATCGGTAAACGACAAACGTTTATGGGGGCGATGTTGCTTGCCACGCTGTTGAGTAGCATTTTCTATTTCTTTGAGAAAGATCAGTTGGTTTTGATCTTTGTCTTTCAAGCATTGATAAGCATCTGTGCTGGTAGCATATTCCCATTGTTATGGAGCATGTATGCAGATTGTTCGGACTATAGTGAGCTGCGAACAGGCAATCGGGCAACTGGTCTTATCTTCTCATCATCGTCTATGAGTCAGAAATTCGGTTGGGCAATCGGTACGGCTGTAACGGGATGGATGCTTGCCGCCTTTGGTTTTGAAGCCAATGGAGTGCAAAATAGCGAAACGCTCAATGGCATCAAAATGTTTCTCAGTTTCTTGCCTGCGGCAGGAACGCTCTTGAGTTGTGTGTTTATTTTCTTCTATCCACTTTCTGAAAAGAAAATGAAGGAAATCACAAAAGCATTGGAGGAAAAGAGAAACACAGCACAATCAACTTCTAATCAGGCTTAAAAGGATGGAACAGACAATAGAAAATCTCAAAGCTGAAATGCGTAATGTGTTGAATAACAACATTCTTCGTTATTGGGTCGATTATGTATTGGATAAGGAAGAAGGTGGTTTTTATGGTCAGGTAGATGGTCATAACAATGTCATTCCTACGGCAGACAAGGGTGCAATTCAGAATGCTCGGGCATTGTGGGCATTTTCGGCAGCCTACAGAATTACAAAAAATGAAGATTATCTTGATGTGGCACGTCGCACAAAGGATTATTTCATCATGACGTTCATTGATAAAACGCATGGCGGTGTTTATTGGAGTGTGGATTACAAGGGTAATCCCCTCGACACGAAGAAACAAAGCTACGCCATTGGTTTTGCCATCTATGGGTTGAGTGAATATTTCAGAGCCACTGGCGACGAGGAAGCATTGGAGGCTGCAAAAGGACTTTTTTATGATTTAGAGAAGCATGCCTATGATGCTGTGAACAATGGCTACATCGAAGCTTTGACACAGGAGTGGCAACCAATAGCCGATATGCGGTTGAGCGAAAAGGATGAAAATGGTTCGAAGACAATGAATACGCATTTGCACATCATTGAACCCTATACCAATCTGTATCGTGTCTGGAAGGATGAAAAGTTGGGTGGGCAATTAAAAAATCTACTATCGATTTTTCTTGATAAGATATTGAACGCAGAAACCCATCATCTTGATCTCTTTTTCGATGATGAATGGCAGGGCAAACGCAATATTCAGAGTTTCGGTCACGATATAGAAGCATCTTGGTTGTTGCACGAAACGGCAATGATTTTAGAGGATGAGACGTTGTTGGAACGTGTGCGGAAAGTAATTCCGAAGATAGCTAAAGCGGCGTCTGAAGGTTTACAAGCCGATGGTTCGATGATTTATGAAAAATGGACGGATAGTGGCGAAACTGATTGTCAGCGTCAATGGTGGGTGATGTGTGAATGTATTGTGGGATATATCGACCTTTATCAATATCTCAATGATACGGACGCATTGCAAAAAGCCTTGGCTTGTTGGGCGTATGTAAAGACACACCTCATTGACAATGTGCATGGGGAGTGGTATTGGAGTTGTGATGAAAACGGGAAACCTGACCATCGTGGTGATAAGGCTGGATTTTGGAAATGTCCTTACCATAATGGGCGAATGTGTCTTGAAATCATTGAACGGGATATCCCTACATTAATGATATAACGTAATAAAGAAATTATAAAAAAATAAGGGTGATGTATCTGAAATTTGATACATCACCCTTATTAATTGTTGAGATTGAGATTGTTTTGTGTTGATAGAATTTATAGATAATTTTTTGTTGGTTTCGATATTTTTTCAGAACTTTGCAATGATATTGTTCTTCTGTTATCAATCAACATGTCAATCGTATTATGAAAAAGATTTTTAGTGTTTTGTTATTTTGTATGACAATGCTTGCTGTACAAGCTCAGCAAGCATACAATCAGAGTGAGGTGGTTTTAGAAACCGATAGCGGTGAAATTCGAGTCTTATTGTATGAAGACACACCACTTCACAGGGATAATTTCCTGCGTCTTGTGCGTGAAGGTGCCTATGATGGAGTGCTTTTTCACCGCGTTATTAAAGATTTTATGATTCAAGGTGGGGACATGGGGTCAAAGACAGCAAAGGCTGGACAGCAATTAGGTGATACGCCAGAAACCTACAAAATTCCTGCAGAAATTCGCTATCCACAGCATCTGCACAAGCGGGGTACATTGGCTGCCGCACGAGAAGGAAATGATGTGAATCCAGAGTTCGCCTCTTCGGCATCACAATTCTACATCGTTTGGGGGCGAAAGTTTTCCGACAGCCAATTGGATTGGGCACAAGAACGGTTAGACCATTATACAAACGGAAAAGTAAAGATGTCGGAAGAGGTGAGAACATTGTATAAAAACATTGGAGGAACACCTCATTTGGATGGAACATATACGGTCTTTGGCGAAGTAACGAAAGGGCTTGACGTTATCGAACGCATACAAAAAGCTACCACTGACGCCAACGATCGTCCGCTTGCAGACATTCGTATTCGTAGAGCGTGGGTTGTTGAATAAGTATCAGATATGGAACGATGATGAGATGTTGTTCTATCGACATTGCTGAAAGAACGAAGTCATAAGCTTGCGACATTCGTTTGCCAATATGCCCGAAGTTACTTTTGCTTTTGGATGGAATGCTTTTGGGGCATATTGGCTATAGCCTCGTTTCTCATCGTTGCATCCATAGACAATGCGTTTTACCTGCGCCCAACCTATTCCGCCTGCACACATGATGCAAGGTTCAACGGTTACGTAAAGCGTACAATCCTGCAGGTACTTACCTCCAAGTTCGTTGGCAGCCATTGTGAGGACTTGCATCTCTGCATGTGCTGTTACGTCGCAGAGTTTTTCCGTCAGATTGTGGGCACGCGCAATGATTTTGTCGCGACAAACTACCACTGCTCCAACAGGAACTTCGCCTGCTTCGTAGGCTTTTTGGGCTTCTTTCAAAGCCATCCGCATATAAAATTCGTCTTTTTTTTCTTGCTCTAAAATGCTCATACTGCAAAAATACAGCTTTTATTTTGATTTTCAGAAAGAATAGATTAACTTTGTAAACCTATCGTTAAGATAGCACATAAGAAAGAAAATTCATACAGCATGGCAGCACACAATGAATTAGGAACTTGGGGTGAAGGTATTGCTTACGAATATCTTCGCCACGGTGGCTATCGGATATTGCATCGTAATTGGCAGTTTGGGCATCGCGATTTGGATATTGTAGCCATAGAGAATGATGTTTTGGTCATTGTGGAAGTGAAAACGCGCCGTAATGAAGTATACATGGATGCTGATTTAGCTGTGAATGTGCAAAAAATACGTTCGCTAACTATTACAGCCAATGCTTATATCAAGTCGGAATGCTTGGATAATGAAGTGAGGTTCGATATTATTACGATTGTTGGAACACCCGAGAAATATGAACTTCGCCATACAAAAGACGCATTCCTACCAATGAGATAAAACAATGAATATACTCAAGAAGATAAAAACACTTTTCAAAAAAGAAGATGCTCCGATAGCCAATATCATTCGTTTGGCATCTGTGGATAGTACGAATAATTACATCCGTAGTCTTCAGACGCAAGAAGGAAGTGATGAAATGACAGTTGTTGTAGCCGATTATCAAACAGAGGGTAGGGGACAAGGAACGAATAAATGGGAAAGTGAGGCAGAGAAAAATCTTCTTTTTTCTCTTTTGTTGCATCCAAAAGAAGTGCCAGTAGGTAAGCAATTTCTTCTTTCTGAGTATGGAGCATTGTGCTTGAAAGAAGTGTTGGACGAGTATGTGGGCGATGGAATTACGCTCAAATGGCCGAATGACATTTATTGGAAAGACCAAAAGCTCTGCGGCACCCTCATAGAAACGCGGTTGAGTGGTGGTAGAATCAAAGATTGTGTATTCGGCATAGGACTGAACGTAAATCAAACGGTGTTTACGAGTGATGCGCCTAATCCCGTTTCACTTGCGCAAATACTTAGAAAAGAGGTTGATAAAGATGCCTTACTTTTACGAATCATCCATTCTTTTAATAAAAATTACGAGTGGATACGCAGTGCCAATTACGCAACCATCGTTGGTTTGTATCACAATGCTTTATACCGAGGCAATGGTTTTCATCCTTTTGAAGACGCTGAAGGTAAGTTTGAGGGTGCAATTATTGAAGTGGAAGATGATGGTCATCTTATTTTGAGAGACCGTAGTGGGGAAATTAGAAGTTATGCATTCAAAGAAATAAAATATGGCAAGATTTAAACGAATACTTTTGAAGCTCTCTGGCGAGAGTCTTATGGGAAATCAAGGACACGGGATAGACCCAGAACGTTTGTCGGAATATGCACAACAGATCAAAGAAGTACAAGAAATGGGTGTGCAGATAGGAATTGTTATTGGTGGAGGAAACATCTTTCGTGGTCTGAGTGGAAGTCAGAAAGGTTTCGATCGTGTGAAAGGCGACCAGATGGGGATGTGTGCAACGGTGATAAACTCGCTTGCATTGAGTTCTGCCTTGGGCGCAATTGGTGTAAAATCGAAGGTTCTGACCGCCATACGTATGGAACCAATAGGCGAATTTTATAGCAAGTGGAAAGCCATTGAAGCAATGGAAATGGGCTATGTGTGTATTTTCTCTGCAGGAACAGGCTCTCCTTATTTCACAACCGATACTGGATCGAGTCTACGTGGAATAGAAATTGAAGCCGATGTGATGCTAAAAGGTACACGCGTTGATGGCATATACACAGCAGATCCTGAGAAAGATCCAGCTGCAATGAAATTCACAGAGATAACTTATGATGAAATTTACACACGTGGATTGAAAGTAATGGATCTCACGGCAACGACTATGTGCAAGGAAAACAATCTTCCTATCTATGTCTTCAATATGGATATAGTTGGCAATCTAAAGCGTGTTATGGAAGGTGAAGAAATCGGAACGCTTGTTCATAATTGAATATCCATCACGTAATCTCCATTAAAGTTTAAATCGGTATGGCTAAAGAATAAAGCTATGCCGATTTCTTTTTTCTTCGTTGGCAAAAGAACCTATGAGAGGTGGTGAAATAAAAAAATAAGCGATATTTCAACTTGAAATATCGCTTGATTGTCTTGATTTTGATTTCTTAAAGTGACTCGCATGGGGCTCGAACCCATGACCCCAACATTAAAAGTGTTGTGCTCTACCAGCTGAGCTAGCGAGTCTCCCTTAACTATCATTTCTGAAAGCGAGTGCAAAGATAGGCACTTTTTTTTTATTCTCCAAATAATTTTCCAACTTTTTTTAGTTTAAAGATAAATTATTTACTTTTTGATAATTCTGCGAATAAAGTTCTGTGCTTTTCACCTTATTATATAAATGACCTATGTTAGTTTTACTCTATTTTTATTTTGAAGAAAAAAAGAATGAGTGCAGGAAAAGGTTCCCTACACTCATTCGTGATTTTTGAAATATTATGGTTTTACAAGCATCACGTGTTTGCAAACTTATTTCTTGTAGTTTTCAATACCTTTGTCAAGGAATTCGATGTAAGCAGGAATGTCCTCTTTGTAAGCAAAACTGCCATTCAGCGGTTTACCTTCATTGTCAACGGCTACATAGAAAGGTTGAGCGAAGTGTCCGAACTTCACACTTTGTAAGTAGCTCCACTTGTCGCCTACGGTTCTTAGTGTGCGACTTTGCCCATTGACATCCTTTACAACGATTGGTTCTTTGAGTGGTGTCTTGTCATCAACGTAGAGGGAGATGAGCACATAGTCGTTATTAAGTTTACTTGCTACTTGCGCATCTGTCCAAACAGAGCCTTCCATCTTTCGACAATTCACACATCCGTGACCCGTGAAGTCCAAAAGAACAGGTTTTCCTGCCTTTGCGGCAGCTGCCATTCCTTCTTCATAGTCTTTGTATTTTGGTTCAACCTCTTGGTGATGGAGATTAAAGTCTTGTGTATAGATGGGTGGTGCAAATGCACTGATGGCTTTCAGCGGTGCACCCCAAAGTCCAGGAACCATGTAGACGGTGAATGCCAATGAAATCATACCCAGCATGATGGCAGGTACTGGCATTGCTTTTTGGTCCGCGTCGTCATGTGGGAATTTAAGCATTCCGAGAAGATAAAGTCCCATTAAACCGAAGATAACGATCCACAATGCTAAGAATGTTTCTCTGTCAAGTAGATGCCATCCATAAGCAAGGTCGGCAACAGAGAAGAATTTTAAGGCGAAAGCGAGTTCGATAAATCCTAACACCACCTTAATCATATTCATCCATGAACCCGATTTTGGTGTTTGTTTCAACCATGTTGGGAAGAGAGCAAACAATGAGAAAGGCAAGGCAAGTGCCAAGGCAAATCCAAACATACCTACTGCAGGAGCCACCCAATCGCCACTTGTTGCAGCCTGAACGAGGAGTAATCCCACCACAGGAGCTGTACAAGAGAAGCTCACGAGCGAAAGCGTGAATGCCATGAGGAAGATAGAGAGTACGCCTGTGGTAGATGCTGCTTTGTTGTCTACCGCATTTCCCCAAGATGCAGGTAGTTTAAGCTCAAACCATCCGAAGAAACTTAAAGCGAAAACCACTAAGAGTAGGAAGAAGAATACGTTGAACGGCGCATTAGTAGCCAATTCATTCAGCTTCTGAGGACCAAAAATAGCTGTAATTGTTGCCGCAAGTGCCATGTAGATAACGATGATCGATATACCATAAGTAATGGCATCGCGAATACCTTTTTTCTTGTCATCCTTTGCACGTTTCAAGAAGAAGCTCACTGTCATTGGAATGATAGGCCAAACGCAAGGTGTGAGCAAAGCTACAAGACCACCCACGACACCCATCAAAAAGATGTACCACAATGATTTGTTTTGTGTTGATTGTGCATCGCCAAATGCTTTTAATTCCTCTATAACGGGTTTCCACAAGTCAGCCTCCATCGTTGTGCTACCTGTAGAAACAGCTGTTGTGTCGTTGTTACTCTCTGTTCCAATTGCCACAGCTTGTGCCGTGTCGTTTGTTGCGGTTTCAGTTGTTCCAGTCACAGCTTCTTCAGTCTTTGTAGGTTCTTCTGTTGCTGGAGGTGCGTCTTCTGGACCTGTACCGTTGAAATTAAATTCTACTGTCGTTGGTGGCATACACATCTCATCGTTGCAAGCCCCAAACTCCAAATAACCTTTGATGTTATAGGTTTTGCCCGTTATTTTGTAGCGTTGAACGAAGCTGACGTTGTTTTCAAAAAAGCGGAGTTTCATTCCGAAAACTTTGTCATAAACGTTCAATTCCTTTCCTCGTGGTTGCAGCTTACCTGTAGCCTTTGCCCCTTCGGCTTTTTCTGTGGTCAATGTAGCGGAGGTAGGTCCGTCTGCGGGCAAACCAACAGAATAGACGTGCCATCCTTGATCAATCTTTCCAGTGAATACAACATCAACTTCTGTGGGCGATACTTTCTTTTGTTGCACACTGAAGCGTACCGGATTCTGCGCCAAACTCGTGATAGAGAATAACGCCATGAGTGCGAATAGAATTTTAAATTTCATTGTTTTCATCTCTTTAATATCATAGTTTAGATAATTGTTTTTTGCTCTTTTCATGTATGCAGATAAACCTACTTGGTTTTCTTCAAGTTGCAAAGATAATATATTTTTTACTTTGTCCGATGAAAAGTTTTATTTTTTTTGTATATTTTTTCTTTGTTGTTGGTCTTTGGCAATATTGCCGTCAGACAATCACTTTTATTTTCTGATAGTTTGTTCTGTAGTCGGAGGGAGAACAGCCACGTTTTCTTTTAAAAATACGATTGAAGTTACTGATGTTATTATAGCCACATTTAAAGCTGATTTCAGAAATGTTTTCTGTCGTGTCCACTAGCATTCTCGTTGCATAACCCATCCGTATGTCGATAATATAATCGCTCAGTGTTCTACCCGTGTGTATTTTAAAAAAACGCGAAAATGCCGCTTCGCTCATGTTTGCCATCTCTGCCAATTCCTTGAGCTTAATTTCATACATATAGTTATTGTTGATGAAATTTTTTATTTTCAAAATTCTGCGGCTATTGTCTTCTATTTTTATGCGAGCATAGCTTGATGAAGCAAGTGCACGTGAACCTTTGCATTTTGCCAATGTATTAAGGATGTCTAAAAAGCACATAAAAGCCTCAAAACTATCGGTTATTTTGCTCAATCCATCCAAACGTTCATAGACTTTCATGATGGCGGACATATTGAAACACAAACCTTTCTGGGCTTCTTTGAGCATTTCATTGATGTTTCTGAATGGGGTTTTGGCAAAGAAATCTTCGTGACCCGATTTACCGAAATTAAACTGAATGGTGATTTCCCGAATGTCTGTACTTCTGCATTCTGCTTGTTCCCAAACATGCTCAAGCTCGTAACTCGTGATGAGCACAAGGTCGTATTCGCCAATCACTTCACTACTATCCCCTACAATACGCCTTGCTCCAGCGGCATGTTCCACGAAGTTCAATTCAAAAACCTCGTGATTGTGTATGGGATAAGAAAATTCTGATTTGCGTCTGTCTGCGATATAAAGCAAATCTTTTTCCATCAGTGGCGTGATTTCGTGCAGAATGTTATTTTCTGTCATAGGCAAGTTACCTTATTATAATTGAGTTACAAAAATAGAAAGAATAATTTATGGTGCAAAGGTTGTGACGTTAATTATTGTTATTGAAGAATGTGCAAACATCCTCTTTTACAATTTATGCTGTTTCTTGTCGGCTGTTTTCATGAAAATTCCTATCTTTGCAGATATTATTAATTTTATGGAGCAATTAGGAGGTGAAAGAAGACGCCAAGGGCGTATTGAAGTGATTTGCGGAAGTATGTTTTCTGGCAAAACAGAAGAGCTCATCCGCAGAATGAAGCGAGCAAAGTTTGCAAAACAGAAAGTGGAAATCTTCAAACCTGCAATGGACGTACGCTATTCGGAGGAAGATGTTGTGAGCCACGATCGCAATTCCATTCCATCTACACCCATCGACTCGTCTATGAGCATTTTGCTTTTAGCATCCGACATTGATGTTGTGGGCATTGACGAAGCACAATTCATGGATGAGGGGTTGATAGATGTTTGTAACCAGTTGGCAAACAATGGTGTGCGGGTTATTATAGCTGGACTTGATATGGATTTTAAAGGTTTGCCTTTCGGACCTATTCCTGCCTTATGTGCCATTGCCGACGAAGTAACAAAGGTACATGCCATTTGTGTGAAATGTGGTGCATTGGCATATGTCAGTCATCGTTTGGTGGCAGACGAACAACGAGTGATGCTGGGCGAAGCCCAAGAATATGAGCCCCTTTGTCGTGCATGCTATCAGCAAGCCCTTTTAGAGACGAAATAGCAGCTTCTTTTTTCATATTTTAATCCCTCAAAACATGGCAAAGACAATCCAACAACCCATCACTTTCGATAAATTCATACGTTATGCGCTCATTGGAGCAGGTATTCTTGCCATCTTCTTTGTTATCAACTATTTATCGAGCGTTTTGCTACCTTTCTTCATTGCGTGGCTATTGGCATATTTGCTCTATCCAATCGTGAAATTCATACAATATCGTATGCGTGTAGGCAATCGTGCGCTGAGTATCGTTTTCGCTCTTTTATTGGTCATTGCGGTTGGTTTCGCTACGTTTATGTTCATCGTTCCGCCCCTTATCGAACAGTTTGATAAGTTCACACGCATAGCTACCAACTATCTGCAAGATCAAGCCCACACGAATGATCTCTCGCTGATGGTGCGAAACTGGATAGTGGAAAATCAAGCCGAAATAGAGCGTTTTTTTCATAGTCCTGATTTCAAGGAGGCGGTCAAAAGTGTGATGCCTCGTCTTTTCTCAGTTATTGGTCAAACAGCCAGCATCGTAATTTCTGTGATTGCATCGTTTATCACACTCCTTTATATGTTCTTTATCCTCCTCGATTATGAGACGCTCACCACTAATTGGATAAAGATATTCCCCAAAAATGCACGCCCATTTTGGCGTGGCGTATCTAAAGATGTTGAGCGGGAACTCAATAATTACATCCGTGGTCAAGGATTGGTGTCGCTCACAATGGGTATTCTTTTTGCAATAGGATTTACCATCATTGGTTTTCCGATGGCAATTGGTATGGGCATTTTGATTGGTATCATGAACCTCGTACCCTATCTTCATACTTTCGCCCTCATTCCTGCCCTCTTGCTTTCGTTGATGAAAGCTGCCGATACGGGCGAAAACTTTTGGATTATTTTTATTCCTGTACTTGCGGTCTTTGCCATCGTACAGCTAATTTGTGATATGATAGTTACACCCCGTATCATGGGGAAAGCTATGGGATTGAATCCCGCAATTTTGTTACTTTCTCTTTCAGTTTGGGGCGCATTGTTGGGCTTCATAGGTTTGATAATTGCCTTACCCCTTACTACGCTTATTATTGCTTATTGGCAACGCTATGTTACGAAAGATGTGGAGCTGCCCAGTGAAGAAAACCAGCAGTAAAGTAGGGGGGGGTAGATGAATATTAATGATGTGTAAATCAGTTTTGGTTTACTTGCTTTGCAACTGAGACTTATTTCCAATGCAACTAATCCTTGGAAATGAAGAAAAATCAAATTTGAAGTAAACTGACTGATAATGAAGAGGAAATAAAATGATTTGCATAAGATAGCATAGTTTGTAAAGGGCAGCATTATGGTTGTAATGGACATTTGGGGCTTTTCAGCCTATCAAATGTCCATTACATCGTATTTTTAAGCTATTTAATAATAGGGGGAAGTCTTTACATAGCCCCCTATTGAAGTCATGGTAGTGGTTGGCTGATAATGTGATATCAGATTTAGAATTTGTACACCTTCTTGCCCCCGATGATATAGATGCGACCAGAGGGTAGGCTATCGAAGTCAAGACCGAGATAGTTGCCGTCGGTAGAATAGATGCGTGCGATACCTTCGTTCACGCTTTTCTCCACACTTCTGACGTCGGTAGCCAAGGCTTCTTCGATATCCTCGAACATCATAAGGAACTTGGCTGCACCTGCTGTAGGGGTCACCACGTAGGCACGCATAGAGTGGATGAATCCTCCGAAGCCATTAGCCTTGTCGGCCGTGAGGTTAGGAGTGGTCCATGTATCTACCAGTGTCTTCACTGGGTACCAAATGCCACTGCTGAGATTGTGATAGTTTTTGTTGCGGGCATCGGCATTGAGGATGTTGACGGTAGTGCCGATAAACTGCAGCTGGTCTTTAGCAGGCACGGTCTGTGTGAGTACTGCGTCGGCTGTCTTTTTCACGAGAACACCATTTCCTTCGTTGGTGTCATCGATGAAAGAAACCGATTTGCTCGGATCGACCACGCGGAGCACGTAGGGCTGATAGGCCTTGAGCTTCTCACCATCGGGTATGGAGAGGAACTGGAAGCCCACGTCGATGCGCTTATTGAGCGTATAGGCGCGCATGCCGGCAGGCACTGTGGCGTCGTAGGGCAGGCAGACGGTGTAGGTCTTATCGAGTGTCTTGGCGAATGTGCGACTAGTGTATGTGGCCTTCTTAGCAGTAAACTCATGCTGGATTACGTAGTCATTCCCACGGTTTAGACCAACGTTTTCGGGCGTGGGGGCATTAGGAGTAACCCGTCGCTCCTGACCGAGCCAGAGGCGGTTTCCTGGATATGTACGGTCTTTGATGCTGTAATAACGCCCTTCTTGGTCCTGATCGTACACCACAAAGTAGTCGCAATTGCCATCGACCACAAAATTCACCTCACCCGCCTTCACCGTACTGTTCGTGGGCAGATATACCATGGTGTAAGGCGGCATGTAGGCATACTGACTCGTATTGGTAGCGTCGGCTGCGCGTGAAGCATTAGTAGCGTGTATGTTTGTTACGTTGCTTAGGTCGAGATACGATAAGTTGAAGCAGAACTTAAATGCGCTCTTACCGAGGAAATTAAGCTGCGAGCCCGGCGCAAAACTGATGCCGGAGAATGGAGAGTTGTAGAATGCCTCGTCGTAGATGTTGATAACCTTGGCTGGGATGAGTAAGTCTTGGGTCGAACCAACCAGCTCAAAGGCATTTTTGCCTATCTCGGTGAGACCCTCAGGCAGCGTGATGTGACCCTCCCACTGTTCATTACGCGTGAAGGTAAGCGAGTCGATCTTGGTGATGCCAGCCGGAAGGGTGATGTCGCCATACCATTTTCCGTTGCGGAATGCACTGTGACCTATCGATGTGAGAGCCGAGTTGGTCGGGAAAATCAGCTTGTTGCGATTGGTAAACTCCGGCGTTTCGTTATTCTTACGCCACAATGCGAATGCAGCCGAACCTATAGTCTGCAGGGTAGCCGGCAGCACCAAATCGAAGCCACCCATGTTTTTACACCTGCTATAGGCATTGTCGCCGATTTTCACCAAACCGGCGGGCAGGCTTACATTCTGCAGCGAACTCATATAAAAAGCGTTGTTGGGAATCTCCTTCACCGGAGAACCGGGCTGAAAGGTAGCCGTCTTAAGTTTCGGAGTAGTGCTGAAACAGCTGGTTCCCAAAGTGGTCAGCGTATTGGGGAACACGATGTCGCCCGAAATGCCACAGTTGTAGAATGCCCTGTCGCCGATAGAGGTGTAGGCATCGGGAAGGGTCACGTTCACCAGATTGGGCAGGTCTCTGAATGCATCATTGGGTATAATCTTCAGCGAATTAGGCAGAACTATGCTCGTGATGGAGGTGCCCAAGAACACATTATCGCCCAGCGAGGTGAGCTGCGAAGTAGATGCAAACTCCACCTCGGAGATTCCCTTGTGGCCCTCAAAGGCACGGAAGCCCAACGTTTTCACCGTGCTGGGGATGGTAATCTTGCCGGCAATTTTGCCCGTCGGGTTAGCTATCGCATCAAAACGGAAAGCACGCGAACCAATCGTCTCCAAGCCCTCGTGCAGGGTAACGGAGGTGATGGCCGTCTTGCCCAAAAAGGCTGAAGGCCCGATGGCCGTCACCTTGTAAACTGTACCGGCATCTTCTACCGTTGCCGGGATGTCCAATGCACCGCCGAAGTCGGTGTTAAACGTACCCCCCGTAACCGTAACATTACTGCCCGACGCAGTATAGTTGAGCTTGTAAGTACCATAATCTGTCGTGAAAGTCTGTGCTATAATACCTACAACTGGGGCAAACAGGAGCACAGCCAAGCACACAATATGGAATAAAAGTCCTTTTCTCATATTTTTGTCTGTTTTGATTTCTTATTTTTTTTTCTCTCTTGTGTTTCTTGTCTCGCCTGATTTAGTCTTCCCACGCGTTAAAATCGCGCACCGCAGAGGAGCTTTCTGTTTCTTCGTCGAAAGTGAACTGCTTGGCGTCGCCGCCGCCCCACGTTGGAGTGTCTGATATTCCCATTGAGAGCGAGTCGAGCAATCCGTGTGACCACACCTCAACCACCTCTATTTCAGGGTGTACATAATTTTTCTTGATCTTCATAATTCTATTAGTTTTTATTCTTCTATTTTTATTTTATTTGCAAGATAACGGGGTACACCTTGAAATATGGTGTACATAGCGTCTCGGATAATTTCCCTATTTGAGATATGATATATATGATAAGATGTGGGAGTTTATCGTCGATAGTATTTGGACTTGAATGTTGTCATCCGAATAATTTTCTTTTAGAAACCTGTATACTCTCTATATGTCAATAAATATTTTGCCTAAATTTTATGGTGCAAAATTAGCTAAATTGCAGTGATGTCACAACGAAAACGGCAAAAAGTTTGAAATATCTTCAACGCTTTTAATATTTGTTAGGAATAAATTGAGTATTAAGAGAATAAGTATTTCCCCTCTGCTATGTAAAGATTGCAATTGCAGGGGTTAAAAATGGAAAGAACGTATGGGCTTCGGTTATTCACCCGTTGGTTCTTGCCGTTACCAAAAAGACCTTCTATTCTTGCCATAACGGTCTTTTGGTACGACCAAAACAAATCTCTTCTGCTTTGCAAGTAAGGCTCATATAAATATGGCGTATGGTTTTTATTATTTTTATCCGAAAAATAATAACTGGTAATAATAAATAGTGATCGCGAAGTGTTAAAACGCAGAAAAATACTCTATGAATCTGGCTTTCATATAGTTGATGATTATTTATGTAAGTTTTTGATAATCAGACTATTTTCCGATGCAAAAGTTCTTAAAGATATTTATCAATGTTTCCTGACTATTGATTTGTTTGCCCGTAATTTTTCCCAATTCTTCAATAACGAGTTTCAGATCCTCGGCAATGAGGTCGCCACTGAGGTTCATTTCGAGTGCTTGCATAACATAGGTAAGGGCATCGTGTGCAGCAGTAAGGGCATCGTAATGACGAGCATTTGTTACGATGACTGTGTTTTCGGTGAGTTCAGGAAGGTCGGCAGCTTTAAAAATCCTTTCTTCGAGATGTGCAATACCAATTTGATATTTTGCAGAGATGCGTATCTCATCATCCTCTTGATTTTCAGTTCGATTATTGTCTTCCGATAGTTCTTTCTCGGCTTTGTTACGCACAATGAGGAGTTGTTTTCCCTCGCAGCGTTGGAGCATTTCTGTTCGTTCTTCGTTTGTTGGCGTTTTATCGATGACCCACAACACAATTTGCGCTTTATTGAGCTTCTCATAAGCTCGATTGATGCCAATTTGTTCAATCTCATCGGTAGTCTCTCTGATGCCAGCGGTGTCGATGAAGAGAAAGTCTACACCACAGATACTCATCGTGTCTTCGATAACGTCTCGTGTTGTGCCATGTATGTCGCTTACGATGGCTTTGTTTTCTTTCAATAAACAATTGAGAAGTGTTGATTTCCCTACGTTGGTTTGTCCCACAATGGCAACGGGAATACCCTTTTTCAATGCTTCGCCAGTTTGGAATGAATGCGCCAAGGATACTACTTTGTTGTCTATCTTCATTGCCAAAGTTTTCAGTTCGCTTCGGTCAGCAAATTCGAGTTCTTCGTGATCAGAGAAGTCAAGCTCTAATTCGATTAAAGAAGTCATCTTCAAAAGTTGCTCACGGAGAAGTGCGAGTTCGTTAGAAAAATGGCCTTTGAGTTGTGATAATGCTATTTGATAAGAAGCCTTGTTGGTTGATGCTATCAAATCAGCAACAGCTTCGGCCTGTGACAGGTCGAGCTTGCCATTGAAATAAGCACGCTGCGTAAATTCACCAGGTTCAGCTTGTCGACATCCTGCCTCGCTCAAACGTATCAAAACTTGCTGAAGAACGATGGCAGAACCATGGCACGAAATCTCTACAGCATCTTCGCCCGTATAGGAATGGGGTGCCCGCCAAAGTGAAACCACCACTTGGTCAATAGTATTTCCTTGCTCATCAGTGATTTCTCCATAATGGAGCGTATTAGGGTGGGCGTTGTTCAGTGGTTTAGAAAAGATGCTTTCCACAATTTCTACAACGCCTTTTCCCGATGTGCGGATAACGCCTATTGCACCGCCTGCTTGTGTTGCCAATGCGCAAATAGGGTCGGTTGAGGCGATGCCAGTCAATGGTGAATTTAAGAGGGATGCTTTTTCGAGTTTCATTTTTCTTTCAGAAACGTTTATAATACATGATGTGTGGGCGCAAACATGATGCGTCCACACGGGATTAATGAGACAGATAATTTACTTTTAAAAGATCGATACGTTCGAAGTGCAGATTAAATGCGGTCGAGTACGGTTTTTATTAAGTCGTCAATCGAATTTTTATAACCCACATTCATTTCTTTTTGTCGGCGATTGGCAATGACCATACAGCAAGTAACTGCCTTGTGTCCCATAAGTTTTGCCAAGCCAGCTAGTGCCGATGATTCCATTTCAAAATTGGTGATGCGCAAGTCATCGTACTCAAAACTTTCGATTTTCTCGTTGAGCGTTGGGTCGGCTAATGGTAAACGCAATCGTCTTCCTTGTGGTCCATAGAAACCACCGCACGCAATCGTAACACCGCGCACCATATTTTCGCCCGCAATGCGTTCTAAAAGTTCGTTGTCGGCATTCACGACATAGGGATTACCCATCTCGAGTTTCCAATTTACGTGGGCTTTGAACGCTTCTTCAAACTTCAAGTCGCAGGCTTTGTTTCGCCCTGCATAAAAATTGAGCAAACCATCAAAACCGATGCTTTTTTGCGATGCAACGTAGGTGCCTATGGGTGTGTTGCGTTGCAGTCCGCCACAAGTCCCAATGCGCACAAGGGTGAGTTGGCGAAAGTTCTCATTTTCAGTGCGATTTTCAAAATCAATATTTGCCAATGCATCAAGTTCGTTCACAACAATGTCTACATTGTCACAGCCTATGCCAGTGCTTATGACCGTGATGCGTTTTTTCTTATATGAACCCGTGATGGAGCGAAACTCTCGGTTGTTCACCTCACATTCAATGTCTTCAAAATGCGATGCCACCAAGGCAACTCTTCCTGGGTCGCCAACGAGGATGATTTTGTCTGCCAACTGTTTAGGTTTCAAATGAAGATGAAACACGCTACCATCATTGTTGATGATGAGTTCTGAGGGTGCGAAATAATTCTGTGTCATAGTCGTAAGTTTTGTTTCGGGTAGCGGCATTCTTTGTAGGCAAGTAATTTCCGTTTTTATGCGACTAAAAGAAGCTCAGCCAACACATCGAAGATTTTAGACTTTTATCTGTTTATGCTCTATGTTAAAAGCAAAGTTACTGATTTTTTCTGATAGCATCGAAAAATAATAGATTTTTTTTTGTACAACATTTTGATTATTAAAACAATCCCAAATCGCTCATTAGACCGTTAGGGGTTTCTTTTTCTTTTATTTATTAACTTCCCAACTGCTTACATCTGCTTGCTGGCATCTTCTTCATTGTTTCCTCTTGAAGTAGCCCGCTACATCTTCGAGAAAACGATGAACAATCTACACAGTAAATCAGACGCAATCCGTTTGGTCTCTAATGACCGAATTGGGATAATGGCATATTTTATCAATAATAGTTTCATATTGACTTAATTGTAAAAAAGCAAATGAAAATTTGGCATTTCGGTAAACTTGCTGTACTTTTGCACGTAGAAAATTTAAAAAGTAAAGAATATGATAACACCTATTATTGCTCTTTTAGCTTTTATCCTCGTAGCGTTGCTCGGTTGGATAATTGCAGAAGGAAAATACAAGATCATCACCTTCACGCATTCGCCCGAAGAGGCTGAAGGCTATGAAGAAATGCAAGAAGCCTACGAGAAGAACGGATGCCGTGAGCTGACGCTCCGCGACTTGCTCAAGAAAAGTTGCACAACAGGCTTTCAAGCGATTTAAATTAGAATTTTAAACTGATAGAAACTATAGAAATCTTAGGAATTTCAGAAGCTCTAGAGCGCTAGAATCTTTTTCCGATCTACCTTTCGCTCTGGAAGGATGCTATAGTTGCGAATAAACTAAGGGGCTGTGTCAAAATAGGCGCAGCCTCTCTTTTAACATACAATACAGCAGAAAAATACAAACAAAGCCCTGACTTTCCCAAGCCGGGGCTTTGCCATGTCAGAAAGTTTTTGTAACTTAGAGACAAATATAATAAAATAAATGTCCACAAAGTTACATACAAAATCTTACAGCAACAATGACAGACTGTTTTTTCTGCTCAATCCCTGCGAAGATATAGCAGAAAACGATCCTGTGCGCGTTGTTGACGCCATAGTCGAGCATCTAGACTTACATGACTTCAAGAAACTGTACCGTGAGCGCGGCCGTTGTGCCTACCACCCCAAGATGATGCTCAAAGTTATCCTCTACGCCTACATGAACAACATCTATTCATGCCGCAAGATAGAGAAGCAGCTACAGCGCGACATCCATTATATATGGCTGGCGGCACAGGAACGTCCGGATTACGTGACCATCAACCGCTTCCGTAACCGCGTAAAGAACGAAATAAACAGCATCTTCACCCAATTGGTCCTGTTGTTGGCCGATCGTGGCTTCATCTCGCTTGACGTGGAGTATATCGATGGCACCAAGATAGAGTCCAAGGCCAACAAGTACACTTTCGTATGGCGCAAGACGGTTGAGAAGAACTGGGCAAAGCTACAGGAAAAGATACGCATATTGCTGCAGCAGGTGGATGATGCCATCGCACAGGACAAGACGGCGGAATCCGAGCTGGTGGCGTTTACCCCGGAATCGCTGACCTCGCTTATCGGAGAGCTGAAAGAGGCACTCGCATCCGAGTCGGAGCCGACAGGCAAACAGGAGAGGAAAGCCCTGCGCGAGCGCCAAAAGCAGATAAAGACATTGGAGGAACACCGCGACAAGCTCAACGAGTACGACAACCGTCTGGAGCAAGTCGGGGAGCGCAACTCAATGTCGAAGACCGACCCCGACGCCACGTTCATGCGCATGAAGGAGGACGCCATGAACAACGGACAGACCAAGCCCGGATACAATCTGCAGATAGCGACCGAAGACCAGTTCATCACCGACTTCGCCCTGTTCCCCAATCCCACCGATACGCTCACGCTCATTCCATTCTTCAAATCCTTCCTCCAACGTTACGGTAACCTGCCATCAGTCGCTGTCGCCGACTCCGGCTATGGCTCCGAGGAAAACTACCGTTTCATGGACGAAGCCGGGATGGAGGCCTACGTCAAGTACAATCGGTTTCACATCGAACAGCGTCCCCGTTACAAGCCCAATCCGTTCCATCAGGACAACTTCTACTACAACGCCGACGAGGACTACTTCGTCTGTCCCATGGGGCAGCACATGACCCGCATCGGCTCCTCCCACTTCAAGACGGCAAGCGGCTATCGCAGCGAAAGCGCACGATACCGCGCACAGAACTGCAAGGGGTGTCCTCTGCGATGCCTCTGCTATAAAGCACGGGGTGACCGGAGAACCATCGAGGTCAATCACCGGCTCAACGAATACAAGCGGAAAGCCCGAGGACTTCTGACATCCGAGGAGGGAATCAGGCACAGGGGACGGAGGTGCATCGAACCGGAAGCCGTATTCGGGCAGATGAAGTCCAATATGGCATACCGCCGCTTCCGGCACTTCGGAAAAGACAAGGTTACAATGGACCTTGCCTTCTTCGCCATTGCCTTTAACATAAAGAAAATGTGCTCAAAAATGGCAACACAAACTCACAATAGGGGAAAACAGCTCCATTTTGCCCTATTTATGCGCGTAACGTTGCTTCTTCTGCCTGTAAACCGGATTTTGGGGAAGAATCAACAAAATTTAGTAGCCTGAAAAATATCAGAACCGTATGACACTAAAAAGAGAGGCTGCGTCGTAAAACTCAATTACGACACAGCCCCATTTTTTCATTTGTCATTTCTAACATCTCTTTTAGAAGAAATAAGCAACACCCACTTGCCATGAGTTGTTACGTGTTTTACCTCCAACGAGGTTTGAAAGGGTTGAGGTCGTAGTGTCATAGAGGTTGAATTCTCCCGTTTTCCCACAAGCAATGTTGTAGTTTGCAGTCACTTGCAAATGACCTAAAAGGGTTGCACCAGCACCTATATTCACACTCAGATTCGTTTTCTTGAGCTGATAGTTGCTTTTATTGGTCCATTCAAAGCCCTCATCGCCAATATTGACGCCGAACTGTGGACCAGCAAAGAAGAAAACATTTGCCATACTTCCCAAACCAATTGAATAGCGAAGGTTCACGGGCAAAATCAATTGCTTTTGTTGCATTTCTTTTTCGCCAAAGGTTTCTATGCCTGCAAGGCTTATTTTTGCAGAACGTTGCTCATAGAGCAATGACGCATCAACTCCCAAACCTACGACTGGAAGGGTAAATTTCACAGTAGGACCAATAAAGAAACCCGCTTGGTTCGATTTACTGATGACGTCTGAATCAAATTTCATATCGCTCACATTCAAACCAGCTTTCACACCAAATTTAACGCCTTGTGCCTGTGCAGAAGTAGTGAAGAGCATTCCCACAGCAAGCATTGCCAAAGTAAATAATTTTTTCATAATTCTTCGATGTTTTTATTATTACAGGGCACTATCAATTGGTAGAGGACGGTTCTCGTCATTGCTTGCACCCCAAGGTTATTTTTATATTAATTGCTTCAATTTCATGGCGTCTTTCGGATGGGTACAAGAGCCCCGCATCCTGCCATTTTCCATTAAAAAAATTCACATCTCACATTCATCGGCGTTCACGTCTTACGGTCATACGTGCCGAGCCTGATGAAGAACCGCTTTTTGATGATGATTTAGATTTCTTTGTCGAGCTAACAGAACTTGACCCACGACGCGAGCTACGTGCTTTCTTTGTCGTGCTTTTTTCTTCTGCCTGATTGTCTACGCTATCTTTCTTTGCTTCGTTTGCACCAAAGATGTTTTGCTCAAAAGCCACCAATTCGGCTTCAATTTTCTTCTGTTCAGCCGCCATAGCTGAGTCTGTCGGACAATATTGCGCCAACGTCTTACCCAGCATATTGTTCGTCTTATAAATCTTTCCTTGATAACGATTCATCGTGAAAAAGTCTTCCACGCTCATCGTGGCTGCATTGTTGAGGTTGCTTGTCATGATGGTTTGCTTAGAAAGGTAAGGCGCAAGATCGTCATACTTCACCCAAAAGAGCGGATATTTCACTTCCTCATCGCCAAACTCTCCATTTCTGTACATAATTGGGCAGAGTGCCACCACTTTTCGATGGAAAGTAGATGTTCCTTGGTCGTAGTAGGCACTTTCTTTTAGGTAATAGCCCTTGACTTCTGCCGACGGAATGTCGCTGTTATCGAGACGAATACCACGATCGGTACGCTCATAATAGATATGATAATTATCAAGAAACTGCAGCGGCTTTACCCGTGCCGAGTCGTTAAACACCTCATTGCCATCCATTCGGTAGGCATAGGCATTGATGCCTCCATTGCGTGGTCCCATCATCATCAGTTTAAAGATGTAGCTAAAAAGATTCATCTGCGACCCGATGGGTTCTGTTGGGTAGTAAAGTCCAGCATTGGCATCCTCCGTGAGATGAATTTCACGATAGATGTCCCGCCTCCAAACCACGTCTTCGTTCATCGCCAAAGCCGTTGGAAAAGATATTTGAGCACGCGTGGTGAGCGTATTTGTGTTTGATTTCTTGCTGTTTTGCATCTCGTTGCGCTTGCGGGCAGGTTGTGCCATAAGTCCAACCGTTACCACCACGGCGCAAAGTGCCAAGAAAATTCTTTTCATCATATTTCGTTTTAATTTTAATCCTACATCTTTTTAAGACACGAAAATTCTTTCACAATTATCTTTCTGCCTATTGCACAATAACTTCCATGTTACGTCCATTGAGTGTGCGGGTTGTTCCGTCGGGACCTGTTACAACTACGTTCGTGATGTAGAAACGCTTGTTGCGACTCAACTGTCGGAATTGTTCTTTCTGTTGTGCAGAGAACGATGCACCATTGCTTGCCAATGGCACAGCATTACCCATATTGTCGAAGAATACCGTTCGGAAGCTGATAACTTTAAACGGAATATCGAGCAAACCATCATCAATAGCGGCGTGTATGCCACCAGCATTCATCAAGACACCTTTCGACAATCCACCACTCTTAAAGCGGTCGCCCCCCATTGCAATATAAGGAGAAGGATCGGGCAGCTTTCGCACACGGAATTGATACTCGCCAATCTTCCGTCCTTTTGCCGACACACTGATGGTAACGGGTTGTCCGACTGTAGTTGGTCGAACTATGAATTTTCCGCCTCCTTTAGCAACAAGCGACCCGCCAGACATTGTTGCCTGCACATCATTCTGTGCCGTGTTCGGAATACTGATGGTCATAGGGTTATCGAAACCTGCATAAAGCACATTCATCAAGTCTGCAGCAATCGTTGCCATTCCTTCAAAAGGTGGCGTTTTTTGCATACCATCAGGACTGATGTAACGTTCGGGTT
>JALFSW010000021.1 GCA_022779305.1 Prevotella sp.
TCAGTATGCTGCGCGTCAATGGTCTCACGCATTGACTGCACATCTTTCGTCAGGCTTTCAAGCATTGCAGATATGTCCGTAACTTGCTCTTTCATAGGTGTAAAGGTACGAAAAATATCTGACATGAGCAAGTGCTTTGGGCAATAAACACTCGGTTTTTGCAATATAATTCACTCGTAAAGGCACCCTTCGTCAAGGCGGAATTTACCTGCTCCTATGCTGAAAGTCTGCAAGGAAGTTGTATTGCTGTATAGTTACCTAATGACCGAATTGGGATTAAAAAAACTTAAATAGTTTTGTGCTTTAATACTTTTCCTTTACATTTGCATCCATTATGGGAACATTATATCTTGTGCCAACACCAGTAGGAAATTTGGAAGACATGACCTTTCGTGCTATCCGCATTCTCAAAGAAGCCGATCTGATTTTGTGTGAAGACACACGCACATCAGGCGTTTTGCTCAAACATTTTGAGATAAAAAACAAATTGATGGCACATCATAAGTTCAACGAACATGGAACCACAGCCCACATTATTCAACGCTTGCAGGCTGGCGAAACCATAGCCCTCATTTCCGACGCAGGCACACCCGGCATCTCCGATCCAGGATTCTTCCTTGCGCGCGAGGCAGCAGCAGCAGGTGTCACGGTGCAGACACTTCCTGGTGCAACAGCGCTCATTCCCGCCCTTGTTTCAAGCGGATTTCCCTGCGACCGCTTTTGCTTTGAAGGTTTTCTGCCACAAAAGAAAGGACGAAAAACCCATCTTGAAAGCCTCAGCGAAGAAAGCCGCACAATGGTTTTTTATGAATCGCCTTATCGGGTGGAGAAAACACTCCAACAATTCATAGAAACGTTCGGGGCAGAACGCAGAGCTGCCTGCGCAAGAGAAATCTCTAAACGCTACGAAGAAACACGTCGTGGCACGCTCGAAGAACTTTTACAACATTTTAAGACTACACCGCCAAAAGGTGAATTTGTGTTAGTTGTTGCAGGAAAAGAACGAGAAAAGAAAATAAAATCGGAACAAATGCGTTATTAAAACGAAACAAAGTTAATATTAAAAATTAAAAGAGTATGAAAAAGTTTGTAGTATTTGCAGCATGTAGCCTTATCACATTGGCAAGCTGTAACCTTGACAAGAAGTCGGACAACGACCCTGCAAAGATTCAAAACGATTCATTGCGCGCCATCATCGAAGCACGCGATAATGAACTTAACGACATGATGGCAACGATGAACCAAATCCAAAGCGGATTTGATCAGATCAACGCAGCCGAGAATCGTGTGACGATCGCTAAAAACGGAGAAGGCAAAAACAAAGCTGGCGAAATTCGTGAAAACATTCAGTTCATTGCAGAAAAAATGGCTGAAAATCGTGAACTCATTAAGAAACTCCAAGATCAGCTCAAAGAAACTGGTTTTAAGGGTGAACAAATGCAACAAACCATCGAAAGAATGGCAAAACAGCTCGAAGAGAAAAATGTTGAGTTACAAAAACTTCGCACAGAACTCGAGGCAAAGAACATCCACATCAAAGAACTTGACCAGACCATTACAGGACTGAACACAGACGTGAGCAACCTGAAGACCGACAAGGAAAAACTCACTTCAGAAAAGAAAAATCTTGAAAGCGAAAAAGCTAATCTCCAAACAGAGTCACAACAAAAGAGCGAAACCATTTCTGCACAAGACGCTCAACTCAACACAGGTTGGTATGCTATCGGTACAAAACGTGAACTCAAAGCACAAAGCATTCTCGCAAGTGGAAAAGTTTTGCAAGGCAGCTTCAACAAGAACTACTTTACAAAAATCGACATCCGTAACGTGAAAGATATCAAGCTCTACACAACGAAAACTGTCAAAGTGCTTACCTCGCATCCTGCAAATAGCTATGCTATCCAAAAAGACGCATCGGGACAATATTTCCTTTCTATCAACGATGCACAAACTTTCTGGAGCACAAGCAAATACTTAGTGGTGCAAGTAAAATAATCCCTAACGGTCTATTGCCCGAATCGGGATAAAAGCACAAAAGAAGTTTGCTTACAAAAGAAAATTAGGAGCGTATGTCGATCTTGACATACGCTCCCATTTTATTCTGAGTGACATATAATAAAAAATAGGCAGACTTTCAAAATTTATTATATGATTTCATGTTACTTTGCTGGTAATCAATTCTGAACACCTGCCTATCACCCTTCCGAGATTATCAGAAGATTCTTTTAATTTTAATAATATTACCAGCCTCATCCTTGGTCACCACAATATTTACTCCTTTGAAAGGTTTGGTGCTTTCCACACCTTGGGTATTGAAATAAGATATTACGATGCCCTCATCCGTTTTTGTCAAAGATTCGATGGTACTTGCAATGCCTTCGTACAAATTAAATCCTCCATTTTCATTGCCTTTAAAATCATAAACATTCCAATTTTTTCCAGTAGCTATTTGTACATCTGATAAAAGACATTCGTTTCCTTCTGCCTCGTCTTTCGTGTCAACAATGAAAAGAGACCCTTTGCTATTAGTCTCCTTCATAGGTAATTTCTGGCAAAGTTCGGTCATCGCTTCCCCTTTCAGTCGGTTGCTATAGCAATATATAGATTTTAGTTTTGAAGCATCAAACAGTTTTAGGGAAGTAATTTCGTTCTTCTCGCACGATAGCAACCAAAGTTCCTTTTGGTTGGAAAGATCAAGAGAAGAAATTTTATTCTGACTACAATAAAGTGTACCCAGCATAGGATTGCCAGAAAGATTCAGTTCCTTAATTCTGTTGTTATCGGCAGCCAATGAAACAAGAACTGGGCAGGAAGAAACATCAAGTTCATCCAACGCATTGTTCGACACGAACAAAACCTGAAGTATCTTGTTGCTAGAAAGAGAGAGCTGGATGAGGTTATTGTTGTTGAGCGAAACATTTGAAAGCATTGGATTGCAAGAAAGATCAATTTCATCAATTTTGTTTTTATATGCCAACAGATCAGTTAGTTTAGCATTAGAGAGCAGTTTGAGAGAATTGAGAACATTATCAGAACAATCTAATATCATCAGATTTTTCAGTTCTGTAACGTCAAGTGAACTCAAGGCAAGTCCTTTGCAACTAAGTTTCGTCAGATCACCATAGATAGTTATCTTTCCATTGGTCAACGGATAACGCACTTCTTTTCCAAAGACAAGCTGTTCTTCTCCATAGTCGTAAAGGGCATTTCCATTAAAGTCGATCCATACTCGTTTCTGAGCATCTTCTTCGGCATTCATCACCAAAATCCATTCCTTGCCTTCTTTCAAAGTAGAAATGAGGGTTGCTTTCGGAAGAGTATCAGAATAAAGACTGTGGTCGGAACCATCGTAATCGGTCTGTCCTGTGAAATACTTCACCTTCCAGTTCTTCTTCTTTGCCAAAAGAACCGCACTTTTCAGCATCTCGTTCTCTTCCGATTTTCCAAGCGTTTTCAGAACAAACATCTGTCCAGAAGTTTCCATAGAAGAACGGTCGACAATTCCTTCTGCAAGACGCTGCATAGCGGGTGCAGTAAGTTTATTCTCGAAACAGTAGAGCGTTGCAAGCATGGGACAACCACTCACATCAAGTTCGGTGAGCTGATTATCGTTCACGTCAAGAAACTCGAGCTTTGCATCACCTACTGGTAGCTTCAACGATGAAAGCTTACAACCATAGATGCTCACTTTCTTCAAACCTTTGTTTTCTGAAAGATCCAAATTGGTGAGATCTTTACCATAGTTACATTCCAGCTCTTGAAGATCAGGATTTTTTCCTGCGTGTATCTCTTTGATATCATTGAAACTACAAGAAATTTTTCCAACTGGACCGTAAATTCTTAAACGGTCACTGTTCCGGGGACGTCTATAACTAAACCATTCCCACATACCGATAGTTTCATCGCTATCTTTCGATCCGTTTTGATTCAAATCGACCCATACCAGATCCTTTTCATTGCTGTTAGCTACGTCAAGGGTTAATCTCCATTCTCCAGTGTTCTTTGTCGAAACGATTTCT
This sequence comes from Prevotella sp., assembly GCA_022779305.1. Lineage (GTDB taxonomy): Bacteria > Bacteroidota > Bacteroidia > Bacteroidales > Bacteroidaceae > Prevotella. The sequence continues at coordinate 4,020 of JALFSW010000021.1, forward strand.
ACAAATTGTCCTGTTTGAGCGTAGGCTGCATTCATACAATTAAAAAGAGATGCAGCCACAATAAGTAAGTTTGTTTTCATAAATAGATAAGATTTTATAAAATGTCACTTCGATAAATCCCTGCAAATATACAAAAAACACACACAATGAATGCCCTGTTTGCTTGCTTTAACTTATATTAACCCAAACTTCTCTTATTGATATTATATATTAGGAGATAACTATTTTAAACCTAATTCGGTCATTAGAGTCCAAAGTGAATAAATAAGACAAAAAGAAAGCCTTCCCCGTCTAATGACCGATTTGGGTTTAACCTAATCAAGTTAGGAAACACTAATGAATCAATTATTTTTTTAAAACACGAGATTAAACCCGAAGCGAATGCCGTGTCGTGAGATGCCTGGCGCATTGTAGGTGAGACGGCGCACATAATCCACCTCTAAACATTTAAAGATGTTGTGCACACCGATGACCATTTCCATATAAGGGTCGTGGGTCATCACTTTTGAACCTTCGGGGAATTTATAGAGTTCTGTATCATGCTGATTGGCAGGGAGGAAAGGATTGTTCTTCGTTGTGAGGTTACCCCACATGCCTTTCAGCGCGATGTATTCACGCCACTTGAGTTTTTTGATAAACGGAATGCGGTTGAGCACTTTTCCCGACAAGTCCCACGCAAGATTGAATTGCAGATAGCGGTCGTTGAGGAACTCCATATTTTCCATGAGGTTGAACGTTCCTTGATGTTCAAAATAGGAGGTGTTCACGGGTGGCATGATGAGCAAAGGATAGGGTACTTTGCTCCATTGTGCACCTGCCAAAAGGCGTGTATCAAGGTGTCCCCAACTGCCCATCCAAAAACGTTTATAAATCGATGCTTCGGTTTTGTGATAGCGGAAATGCGAACCAAAGAGGTTTTTGATGCCTATTTCGTGAGTGAGTGTATAGCTTGGTGCATCAAGATTGACTTCAATGCGTTGCTGTTTGGAATTGATGTAGTTCTGTCCGGGGCGGTATTCAAGCCCGAATGTGAGCGAGGTCATGCGCACCTTTCCGATAATTGTTCCATCCATTTTTTCATACACCAACCTGCCCATCGTTCGGTTATTTTCGGTCGTGAAATTGATGTTGGCTGCCAATCCATAGTCGGTCTCCCATGTGAAGTTTAACACTTGCCGGCGATAGAGATAAAGTTTATCAACTTTCACAGGGCGGAAGGTCATAAAGATGTTGTCCTTATTGTGTTTGAGATACTTGTCGGATGGCGACTCGATGTCGTAATAGCTCTCCAGCGACAAAGTCCTAATGGGAAACTCTATCGGTTGATACTCAGGCTTATTAAACGAATAAATGGCTTTCGCACCATAGTAATGGCGTTGCGACTTTGTGCCGTAAGCATAGTAGGCATCAAAGAACCAATGCGGATTGAAATAGGACGTTGTTCGGGCGGCAGCTCGCAGGCGGATGTCATCCACATAATTCTTAGAAATCAACGTGTTAATAGGTCCGACATCGATTTTGCTGGGTTGCCCTGCTTTGCTCGTTTCGATGAAGTTTTCTACAAACGCCCGAACGCCAAACATGATCCATTTGAAGTGGCGTGTTTGTCCCATCTTCTGAATGAAACTCCCCATCTCGCTTTCCTTCGCCGTGAGTCCCACTGTGCGATGGGCTGCCCAAAAATCTTCTTTGCGCAGCTTTGCATCAGGGTCGTAAACCATCTCAGCTCGCCCCTTAAATCGTTGTGGATCGATGGGGTCAAAGGCATAGTTCGTCATACCCGTGGTGCGAATGATGATGATACGGCGCAAGAGTTCCGTGAGTTGAAGTTCGGCGATGATATTGTCGGCTGTCAAGACGATGTCGCCATTGGGCAGGCGGTCGAACTCTTGTTGAATTTTCATTGCATCCACAAAGTTCACCCCTGTTTTGGTTGGCAGCTGCATGTCGCATTTCCGCACCCTGGGCAGGCTGTCGAGCGTTACATACAGTTCACCTCTGAAGCCAAAGTCTTGCGTATTGGCTGGCATAAATTGCAGACGTATGCAATCGTCATTGCCCACTTTGAGCGTGTCATCGATGTAAAAATGATAGAACGAAACTGCCGTTGAGCCAATGGGCGAAGGAAATCGTTTTTGAAGCAAGTCGATTTGTTCGTCGTAAAGATTGATGTCTTTGAAGAGGTCTTTAACGATGGTGTTCAGCGTGCTACCCGTCTGAATGAGTTGCGAAACACCCTTGGTGGATTGTCCTTTGACGATTTGTTTTTGGGCTTGCGGTTCTCGGCGGTAGATGTGTTCCGTGAACGTTTCATCCACGGAGAAAGGCAAGATGAGCTTGTCGTTATAAGGACAGCGTTCCACTTGTTCCTTGAGCCATGGCGAACTGCGAAAAAGTCCACCCTCCATTTCCTCTGGTGTGAGGTTGTTGATGGCCATCGTGATTTTTTGATACTTTTCAAACTGATAGAAGTCGTGGCTTTCCAGTCGTGTATGTTTTTTGGCAGCGATGACACGGCGCATGAGGTCTACCGCTGGATTGTTTTTCCGCGAATACTTCGTGCGCTTTTTTCCTTTCACCACCACCCCTTCCAATTGTTTGACATCGCTGATGAGCATAACTGCCAATTGTTCGGGCGTTTGTTCTGAGACTTTTATGCGCTTAGACTTATAGCCTAATGCCTTGATTTCAAGCGTTGCGCCATTTCTTCGCTCAATGGTGATTTGTCCGTGGTTGTTTCCTGCTGCTACAATCTTTGTTTGTCTGTAAACCGCACTTGGAAAGGCTATCGTGTCGCCCGTTTGTGCGTCTGTCACATTTAAAAATAAATTCTGGGCACTGGCTATCACAGCCAATGTCCAGAAGAATACAATTGAAATCTTTATCTTAGTTAATTGTTTCATCTACATCATATCCCCCCATTTCTCTGAGGGCGTTTTTAAGTAATATGTATTGTTCAAAGAGATGGTTGTTGGGTTCCTCTCCTCGTGTGAAATCGTGCATCGGTGCTTTGAGATAGAAACTCAAGAAGCGTTGAATGCCGTAGCGTCCAGCTCTCTGTGCCACGTCGCTGAGCAAGACAAGGTCGAGCAAAAGCGGTGCGGCAAGGATGGAATCACGACAAAGGAAATTGATTTTAATTTGCATCGGATAGCCCATCCAACCGAAGATATCGATGTTGTCCCATCCTTCTTTGTCGTCGCCACGTGGCGGATAATAATTGATGCGCACCTTGTGATAAATGTCGCTGTAAAGGTCTGGCTGATCGTCTGCCTTACAAATGGTTTCCAGCGTCGATAGCTTGCTCACCTCTTTGGTGTGGAAATTGGCAGGTTCGTCTAAGACCAATCCATCGCGGTTGCCCAGAATGTTGGTTGAGAACCATCCCGCAAGCCCCAAGGCACGTGTTTTAATGATGGGTGCAAATCCTGATTTCACGAGCGTTTGTCCCGTTTTGAAGTCTTTTCCTGCAATGGGCGTGCGTGTTTTTTCTGCCAGTTCCCACATCGCAGGAATGTCTACCGTCGTGTTCGGCGCACCCATGATAAAAGGACATCCTTCTGCCATGGCAGCATAGGCGTAACACATGGATGGCGCAATATGTGCACGATCGTCGGCTTTCATTGCTCCTTCGAGTTGTTCAAGCGTTGCGTGGTATTGTGCATCATAGGGGACATAAATTTCTGTCGATGCGGCCCATATCACAACCACCCGCTGACATCCCTCTTTCGCCTTGAAATCTTGAATGTCTTTTCGGAGTGCTTCCACCATTTCCCAACGCGTTTGACACACCTTGACGTTATCGCCATCAATGCGTTTTGCGTAGTTCTTATCGAAAGCTGCCGGGAGTGGACGGATGGCTTCCAATTCTTCTCGAACAGGTTCTATATCTTTGGCTTTCAGCACTTCTGCATAGACAGCAGCCTGATAGGCATTCTGCGGATAAACGTCCCATGTTGCGAAGACAAGATCCTCAAGGCTTGCCATCGAAACGATATCGCCATAGGGCAGCGTTGCCTCCTTGCCATTGCGGCTGACACGTATTCTGTCGTATTGTGTGAGCGAACCGATGGGTTTTGCCAATCCTTTGCGTGCCACCAAGACACCTGTCATGAAAGTGGTAGCAACCGCACCACAGCCTACTACCATCACACCTAATTTGCCTTCTGCAGGCTTCACGTTTATGGAATTCATTGAATGATTTCTCTATAATATATATTATAAGGTATAACGCACACAGATGGTATTTTATTGTTGTGTTTGGGACAGAAAATTTTTTTTCGTGCAATTTCATCCCAAATCGGTCATTAGACCGCTTGGGTTTTCTTTTTATCTTATTTATTCACTTCCCAACCGCTTGCAGCTACTTGTTGTCGGCATCTTCTTCATTGTTTTCTCTTGTCGTAGCCCGCTACATCTGCGAAAAACGCTAAACAATCTGCACCAACAATCAGCTATAATCAGTTTGGTCTCTAATGAGCGAATTGGGATTAATAAAACATTCAAGAAATAGACAAATAATATTATAAATATCGCAGAAAATATAAAAAACACAAAAACAAAAAAAGAATATATATATTTTTTTGTTTCAAGAAAATATATTTGTACATTTGTGACATATAAAGAAAACCTAATAGGCTATAGTGTAAAAAGGAGCAAAAAGTCCCAAAGCTATACGAGTTGATCGTTGCTCCCCAAAAATTAGACAATCTTTCTGTTGATTTGTCCCCTTGGCTTAATTCTCTCAGTAATCGTAACTCTTATACAATTATAGATATTACTTCTGGATTCAACGAGGGAGAGGGCGGTCTATATCCCTTGTCTGATTTTGTGTTAGAAAAGAATTTTCGATACAGATTAGATGACACAACAAATGGGTTCCTTGAATCATTTGATGAGGTTCAAGATCCTAAAATTGAGATTGTAAACGAGTAAGTGAAGTAAAATATTTTATCCTACTTGAAAGATATTTACTATAAAATAGAATTATTATGCGCAAAACTCTAAAATTATTACTCATATTGAGTGCAATTATTATGACAGCCTGCCATAATGATGAGCAGGAAATAGATATTAGTTGGACACAAGAAGCAGCAAGAATGGTTCACGGTGGCATCAAGACTGATTTTGAGCATAAAACAATCTCTCTTGATTTCTCTGCTGATACTCAAATTGAGCTATCAAGTTCATCAAGCGAAAACTGGATAAAACCAACCGTTACTTTTTCTGACGGGAAAGGGCAATTAAGCATTGAAATCTTGGAAAATAATACGCTTTCATCAAGAGAGGGAAAGGTTATTTTTATAGCACAGGGAAAAGTTGTTACTATAAAGGTTTTTCAAGAGGGCAACCCAAAGGTTATCGTAGATAAAAATATTTATTATCAAGGATTTAATGGTGGTAATATTGAAATTCATGTAAAAGCAAAGGGAGAGTTATCCGCAGGAATTTATCCAGCTGATTGTAAGTGGGCAAGAGTGATTAAGACAATTCCAAGTGGTAACAATGAATACACAATAACGGTTACCATTGATAAAAATGAGGGATTAGGTAGAGTCGCATCTATTGATTTTAAAATTGATGGGAAAACTGCAAATCAGGATTGTGGTCCATGCTTAGTTCAGGAGCCAGCACCTTTTACTAACACAACGACCATAATGTGTGAGAAGCCGGGTTGCTTACAAGTGCTCATGGGAAATGACTTAACCAATCTTCGGCGTATCAGATCGCTTAAACTAATAGGTAATATTAATGGTCTTGATTTTCTCTTGTTGAGAAAATTATTCCTTGATACAACAGAAAGTTTCTCTCAATATCCTGTAGATATTGATATTTCCAAATGTAACATTGTTGCAGGGAATCAGAATCCTTATGAGTATTTTGGTTGGCAACCATCTAAAATATTTGAAGGGATATTTATGTATGGAAAGATACCAACAGGAATTTTCACCAATGCCGTTAATCTAAAGAATATTATCCTCCCTCATGACCTTAAGATTATTGGTAAATCTGCCTTCGCTGGGTGCAAAAGCCTTAAGACAATAGATATCCCTGCTGATGTAGAGGAAATTAATAGTAAAGCATTTTATGGTTGCATGAGTTTGCAAGAAATAAACCTTACATCGAATGAGTGTCTTACCTCTATTGGAAATCAAGCGTTCACGACAAAATCCACATTGAATGAACTAACAATTCCAGCTACAGTTGTTAATGTGGGAGTTGAAGCCTTCTTAGGTTGTTCTGTTTTAAAACTTCACCTTAAATGGTCAGAACCCCTCGAAGTTCGTATAGTTCCTAAAACAGATGGATGTACGCTCTATGTGCCTAAAGGTACAAAAGGACTTTATCGTAATACACGTAATTGGTCTAAGTTTCTAAATGTTATAGAGGAATAAATTAAGGCATGTTCTAAAAATCCTACAAAGGTCATTTATAGAACCTTTCTTAACGTGAGTTCGATGCATCACCAGCAAAGAAGACAAATATCATCGGATTACACGACGTCTAAGACTGAAATTATGACAGAGGCTCATTTGCGAAGTAAGAGTGGCTTATCTGTAGGATAGGTGAGGCTTGGTTAGTCGTCAACTGTTCCGCTCACCTGCTCGGCTGGCCAATTCACAAGATAAAGCCTTTCGCTTGCTCGGGTGAAAGCTGTATAGAGCCAATGCAGGTAATCAGCATTGTACATCTCTTCGGTCATGTAGCCTTGGTCGATGTAAACGTGTGCCCATTGTCCGCCCTGCGCTTTGTGGCAAGTAATGGCATAGCCGAATTTGATTTGCATCGCATTGTAATACTTATCTTCTCGGAGACGTTTAATGCGATCGGTTTTCCGTATGAGGTCGGCATAATCTGCCCAAACGCCTTGGAAAAGTTGTTCGTTTTGCTCGCGTGTCAGTGCGGGGGTATCGGCGGTGAGTGTGTCGAGCACCACGGTGGTTTCGATTTCGGCTTGATCGTAATCTGGAAATGAGAGCGTTGCATCGGCAAAACGCAATCCGTAATAGGTTTGAAAATTGCGCACGCGCCTCACCACAGCCCTGTCACCATTGGCGATGAAGTCGAGTTTGGTTGCAGAGGCATTCTCAGTGGTGTTTTTCTTGAGATATTTGTTCTTCACCACCATTAACCAATCGCCCGTAGAAAGTTCTTCTTCGTGTTCAAGAATGGTGCGACGAATGCCTTGGTTATAAACATTGGCACGCTTGTTTGAGCGTGTGATGACCATTGTTTCATCACGCCCCACGTGGTGATAGCTTTCGGATAGGGCTTCGATGAGGTCGCTGCCCGATAGTTTTTTTATGTCGGCAAACTGCCCGAGCCAAACGCTTGCTTTGCAGCTTTCCATAGGGTTTTCTATCATCCGCCGCAACAAGGTGGCATTCCACAATATGCCCGATGTTTCACTCTGGCGCAACACTTCGTCTAAGTCGCATTCATGGGGACGCAAATGATATTCTTCGAGCACATAGCCCATCAATGCAGGGCTGTCATCCTCGCCTACGGGGGGCAATTGGGCTTTATCACCAATGAGCAACAGGCGACAGTTGTTGCCTTCATAGACGAACCTTATCAGGTCGCCAAGCAAATTGCCACTACCAAATGTGCCACTGCTGCTTGCAACGTTAATCATCGATGCCTCGTCGACTATGAAGAGCGTGTCGCGGTGTTTGTTGAAATTCAGACTGAACTCGCCTTCTGTTCCGTTGAACGTTTTTTCTCGATAGATGCAGCGGTGAATCGTCGAAGCATTCGCACCGGCATTGAGCGAGAACACTTTTGCAGCGCGTCCGGTGGGAGCAAGCAAGACGGTGTGAATCTTCATCCTGCGCATCGCACTCACAAAACCACTGGCAAGGGCTGTCTTCCCTGTCCCAGCACTCCCTCGGAGAATCATCACTGCGTTGGCAGAACGATCTGCCATAAAATTTGCAAAACAGTCGATGGCTCGCGCTTGGTCGGTTGTGGGTGGGAATGCCAGTGCTTGCGCTATTTGGTGTTTGTATTCTTCAATGAGCATTCGTCTTTTAAGCCCAAATCGGCATTAGACCGTGAGGGATTTCTTTTTTTGTAAAAATATTTCACAACAAAAAAGAGTGCCACAACGCCTGCGATACCGAGGATGACATATTTGATGTATTCGCTGTATTCGGCAATCTTTTCATTGAGTTGTGTCTTGGGCACGAAAGAATGCAAATACCATCCCATCACAGCCAAAATGGTGTTCCATAGTCCTGACCCGATGGTGGTATAGAGCAAGAATTTGCCGAAGTTCATTTTAGCAAGACCTGCTGGCACAGAGATAATCTGACGAATGCCGGGCAACAATCTGCCCGTGAGCGTTGCAATGACGCCATGATCATAGAAGTATTTTTCGGCTTTTTCCACTTTCTCTTGATTGAGCAAACAAAGTCTGCCAAACTTGCTGTTGGCAAAGCGATAGATGATGGGACGACCGAGATAGTAGGCGGCTACGTAATTGGTGGTTGAGCCTGCAACTGCGCCTAACGTTGAGACGATGACAACGAGAAAGATATTAAGCTCGCCGGCGGCAGCGTTGTAAGCAGCGGGCGGCACTATGAATTCAGAAGGAAAGGGAATCACGGTTCCCTCGATGTACATTCCGATGAATATCGTCCAGTAATTAAGTGTATCCAATAAGGATTCTAACCAAGTCATAATTTAATTCTACTTTTAATTTTCTGCTATTTTGATACTATATTCTCTGATTTTCCTATATTTTCTAACTTGCAATGTTGTGCATCCATTTCCCTTTATATATATGGTGGAGAAAGAGTGATCCTCGGAACGTGAGTTCTACGGTCATGGCAAACCAAATGCCTTCCAGTCCGTAGGTGGTGGCGAGTGCGTAGGCAAGTGTAAGGCGCACAAGCCACATCGAACCTAAGTTCATCACCGAAGGGCGCAACGTATCACCTGCGCCCACACAAATACTGTAGCCGATGATGGCAGCAGCAAAGAATGGTTCAGCATAGGCAACGATGCGCAAGACGCTTACGCCTAATTCGCGAATTTCCACAACGGGCGAAAGCATACCGATCATTTCTGGTGCAAAGGCTGCCATGACGATACCCATAAACGCCATTACGCCCATACCCATCACGATTGCCATCATGGCAAAACTCTTACAGAGGTCGCGCCGTTTCGCACCAACGGTTTGCCCAACGAGTGTTGTAGCAGCCTCACCAATGCCATAGCCTGGCATGTAACAAAGGCTTTCAGCGGTGATGGCAAACGAATGGGCAGCAATGGAGAAGTTGCCAAGTGGTGCAACAATCATGGTTGAAATAACCTGCGCTCCGTTCATCAAGAGATATTGAAATGCCATTGGCATTCCTATTTTTGTAGCGTGGCGCACATAGTTCCATGTCCACACGAAGCGTTTTTTGTCTATTCGCCATGCAAGGATTGAACTGCGGTAGGTGGCATAATAAAACAGTGGAATGGCGGCGGCAACATAGGCAAGCAATGTTCCGATGGCAGCCCCCTGAACGCCCAATCCGAAACCAGGCATTTCCACGGAGAAGTTCCCCAAAGCTATGGTGCGTGTGGGAAAGATGAGGAAGAAATTAAACACTACATCACAAAGACACATCATCACGGCTATCCCGCTCGGATGGCGCATGTCACCCGATGCTTTGAGCATTGCTGCCGAGAAGTATTCTATGAGATGCACGGGAATAGCAAAGGAGAAGATGAGGAAATAAACGGATGCGGTGTGCTGAATGTCGATTCCTCCTCCGAGCCAGCGCGGAAGGTCGGGTGCGATGAAAATAGCGATTGCCATCAGACAGAAGCTGTATGCCAAACCTGCAATGTAGCCATGTCGCATCACGGCTCTTGCACGTTCAAAGTCGTTTGCACCGATAAAATGGGCTGCCTGTACCGAAAATCCCATCGCTCCGGCAATGACCAACGATGCAAAGAGCCACGTGGCAGGTTCAACCAACCCAATGGATGCAGATGCTTCTGCACCCAACGACCCAACCATCGACGCATCAATATAGAACATTAGCACAGACGTGATCTGTGCCAAGATGGAAGGAATGCTGAGTTGAATGATGAGATTGGCTTTCTCGCTGGTTTTGAGAGGCTTCCCATCGCGTATCTTTCCTAAAAGCGTGTCGGTTTGGCTTTTGTCAAACATAGGTTGTTCCGTTGTGCATTGGATGTTTCAGCGGACGCATATACGTGTGTGTCTGTATTGTTCCCAAATGATTTCTCAATTGTAGGGACGCTCAGACTGAGCGTCCCTACGAGATTAGATATTTGAAATTCCTCGATTTATATGTTTTTTACATATTTTATTTTAATACGTAATATCAACTCTGCATGGAATACTCCTTTTTTTATCTAAGACAGGAAAACCTGCAGGAATCGAGAAATATTTGATGTCATCACTTCCGGTCATCATATCTGTCCATATAAAGAATTTGCCAGAAATATTAGGTATCTGCATATATTTAATCTCTACCTCTCCAAACTTAAAATCATGATTACTGAGATATGCAAATGGGCTATAAGGAGAAGGGAAATAATATACTTCCAAATAAGGTACTTTTCCTTTTAAATCAAGACCTATAGGTATAATTCCCTTAGAGGTTTTTTGTATCTCCAATGGGTTATACTCTACTTTGAATCCTGTCAATGCCTCAGTAGCAAAGAAAAAATTTCGGTCATTATCTCTTTTCCATCCATACCACATCTTCTTTTGAGCACCAAAATGTAATTCTACATATTTTCTCTTAATTACTTTACAACTAAAAATAGTTTTCTTATGACCTCTCTTTTCTATAAATCCATTCAATGGCCAATCTCGTTCAAATTCATAAGAGCTAAGAGGAGCTTTGTTCATCGCATTTTTATTCTCTACACACTGATATTCTGTTGCAAAAATATTCTTATCTCTTGAATTAATTTCTTCTGAAAAAGGAATTTTAAGAACTTTTCCTGCTACAACAATAGCTTTAGTTGCGCTTACAATCGATTTATCAATAACTTCATCATTAGATGCAGGTATGTATAAAGACAGGTCTGTTGTATCAGAAGAATTTCTAACTAAAATATTCTCATACTTTTTTACATACCTTTTATATCTCTTATAAAAATCATCTTTACTTGTACTTAAAGTTCCTATTCTCTCTAACTCTGCATCAGCATTCTCAGCTATTTCTTCAATATTCCTAAAGCGAAGTTTTTTAAAGAATATTTTAAGTTCATTTTTGTTTAATGTTCGTAAATAACTTTTAAAGTTCTCATAATCATCAAGTGTACCGAAGCTCAAGATTTGTTGTAAACTATCACCTTGATTAGATATCTGTCCTTTATTATCAAGATACATTAATTGGGGATAGTTTGTTAAAACTTGCTCTTCGATTACATCGCTTTGATTACATGAAGAGAACATTCCTAAAAATCCTAATAAAATAGTAAATACTTTTTTTTTCATTTGCCTTTGGTTTTAGTTCTTATTGTTTAGAGTATTACAATTTATTATTCTCGTATTATTTTAGAAAGACTAATGTCATAAATCAAAACAGAGTATTGAGGAATACCCAATTCCGCACTTCCAACCTGATACCCAAGCTGATAAGGTACATAAACTTGCCAACGCTCTCCTACGTTCATATTTTGAAGTGCTGTAATTAATCCATCTATTCGTTTTTTTACATATGTTCTATATGGTGTACTAATTGAGGTATCAAGCGTTTTACCAACCCAAGATTGTTGAAAAATTTTACCATTTGGATAGGTTGCTGAAGGTAAAAGCTTTCCTTGAAAATGATATTCTACAGAATCAGTATATAAAGGTTTTATATTACTATTACTTGCTTTAATCTTTTTCACTATAATAAAATCCTCTGGTTTTGTTGACAATTCTGTCAATGACCATGAACGGATAATCTTAATGCTTTTATCACTTACACTATCAATAACGGATTGCTTATACAAATTATTGTAATAAGCATCATTGACGCTTTTCCAGTTTGCAAACTCTTCTGTGCTGTCTTCGTTTTCCGAACATGCCGTTACGCCTGCGAGCGCAAAGACTACCACGAAAGCAAGCGCAGCGGAAGAAAGCCATTGAGCGATGTTGTTTTTTATGTTTGTCGATACCATAATATCTTTTATCTATCTTGTCTTTTCCATCCGTAGGGGCGAACCTATCTGTTCGTCCGCCTACGACACAGATTCGACTAAATTATTTTTCTTTCACGTCTATTTTTTTCAACACCGAGGTGATAGACACGCGGTCTTCGATGATTTCACGAAGGCGGGCGATAGGCACACGTTCTTGTTCCATCGAGTCGCGGTGGCGCAGTGTTACGCAATTGTCGTTGAGCGTGTCGCCATCCACGGTTACGCAGAAAGGCGTACCGATGGCATCTTGTCGGCGATAGCGTTTACCGATAGAGTCTTTTGCCTCGATGGTGGTGTTGAAATGGAACTTCAGTTCGTTCACGATTTCTTGTGCTTTTTCGGGCAATCCGTCTTTATTGACGAGTGGCAGAACGGCACATTTCACGGGTGCGAGTGGTTCGGGCAAGCGCAAAACGATGCGGCCGGAACCATTTTCGAGTGCTTCCTCTGTATAGCTGTGGCAAAGCACGGTGAGGAACATGCGGTCTACACCGATGGATGTTTCAACCACGTAAGGCACATAGTTTTCATTGCGTTCCGGGTCGAAGTATTTAATCTGTTTACCCGAATATTGCTCGTGTTGCGAAAGGTCGAAATTCGTGCGCGAATGAATACCCTCCACTTCCTTGAATCCGAATGGCATTCGGAATTCAATGTCGGTTGCAGCATTGGCATAATGAGCGAGTTTTTCGTGATCGTGGTAGCGATAATTCTCGTTGCCCATACCGAGTGCTTGATGCCATGCGAGACGATATTGCTTCCAGTAGTTAAACCACTCCATTTCCGTACCTGGCTGACAGAAGAACTGCATCTCCATTTGTTCAAACTCACGCATTCTGAAGACGAACTGGCGTGCCACAATCTCGTTACGAAAAGCCTTTCCGATTTGCGCAATACCGAAGGGGAGTTTCATGCGTCCTGTCTTTTGAACGTTGAGAAAATTCACGAAAATGCCTTGTGCGGTTTCTGGGCGCAGATAGATTTTGCTTGCCGAATCGGCAGATGCGCCCATTTCGGTTGAGAACATGAGGTTGAACTGTCGCACGTCTGTCCAGTTTTTCGAGCCACTGATGGGGCAAACGATGCCTTCGTCGATGATGATTTGTTTGAGTTCATCGAGATTTGATGCTTCCATTGCATTGGCAAAGCGTGTGTGCAAAGCATTGCGTTTTGCCTGATTTTCCAATACCCGAGGATTGGTTTCCATAAACTTTGCTCTGTCGAAACTTTCGCCAAACTTCTTGGCAGCCTTTGCCACTTCCTTTTCTATTTTCTCTTCGTATTTCGCAATTTGGTCTTCGATGAGCACATCGGCACGATAGCGTTTCTTCGAGTCGCGATTGTCGATGAGTGGGTCGTTGAAAGCGTCTACGTGCCCACTGGCTTTCCACACTGTTGGGTGCATGAAGATAGCCGAATCAAGCCCCACGATGTTGTTATGAAGCAACACCATTGATTGCCACCAATATTGTTTGATGTTGTTCTTTAATTCTACACCGTTTTGTCCGTAATCGTAAACGGCTGCCAATCCGTCATAAATATCGCTACTTGGAAAAACAAAGCCATATTCTTTGCAATGGCTCACTATCTTTTTGAAAACATCCTCTTGTGCCATAAGTTTATTTCGTCTTTATTCTTTATACGTAATTTTATATTCGTGGCAAAGTTACAGCTTTTTTGCGGAATAAAGACAGAATGGGGGCTTTTTTAATGTTAAAGGGGAGGAGGTTTTTCTAGGGCTGCCTAGAGTGCCTAGGTTGCCTAGAATGCCTAGAGTACCTAGGTTGCCTAGATTGCCTAGGACTTCCTAGTCTTCCTAGTCTTCCCTAGTCCCTCTAGGCAAACCTAGGAAGCCCTATGATTTCTAAAACAATTGCGGTTTTCTTTGATTTTCCCAAGTTTTGTTCTTACCTTTGCAACATTAAAAGTAGTGTCTTGGTCTGTCGCTCTCGTTCGAAGCAATTTTCAGAATATGTCTCGAGTGAGTGAGGAAAGTCCGGGCAACAAAGGGCATCCTGCTTCTGAAAATGGAAGCTGTTGGCGACAACAGATGTAGGCAGAAGAAAAGAACCGCCCCACGGACTTTTGGTCTGAAGGGTAAGGGTGAGAAGGTGGTGTAAGAGACCACCAGTCGGCGGGTGATCGCTGGGCTGTGCCAGTCAGGAGTTGCAAGTTCATGTATACTATCGTTGGAGGGTTGCCCGCCCAATGTTTTCTCATCGTCTTTCGAGATTGCTGTGTTTCATAGATGTTTAATAGTTGCAGCAGAGACAAACACGATAGAGGGTAGAATGCTTGAGACGCAGGGTGACTTGTGTTCTAGATAAATGACAGACGCCTTTCGGCAAAGCTCGGAAGGAACAGAACCCGGCTTACAGAGACACTACTTTTATTTTTTTACCTAACACCAATTGCGTATGAAAACCTATCGAAATCGCCACTTCTTCTTGGATGATTTTCAAAGTCAGATGGAGAAGAAGATCAAGCAAAATAAGGATAACCGCCATTTCCCACAGCGTCCTACAGGTTTAACGGAGGAAACACTCTCCGACTATCTCTTTGAGCATCAAGCTGCACTCGACAGCGCAGGTACAGAACGCACACAGCTCACCATTGCAGGCATTCTGATCATTCTTCCTGCCGTCATTGCTTCTGGTTTTTCAGACAATGCCTTGCCACTTAGCGGAGGTTATCGGGCAGTGGCGGCCTTGCTGTTGGGAAGCGTTTTGGCAGTGACGCATCGGTTATGGACGAAATATCGCATTCGCCGGCGCATTCACCGAAACGATACCGAAAATCCACTTGCAAAGGCTTATATAGATAAGGTTGCAGCATTCGAGGCTACAGATTAAACCCAATTCGGTCATTAGAGACCAAACGGATTGCGCCGACAAGCAGATGTAAGCAGTTGGGAAGTAAAAAATAAAATAAAAAAAGAACCCAAGGCGGTCTAATGACCGATTTGGGTCAAATAGAGAGGGTTATGTACATACAATATATCATCGTCATCGCCATTCTTCTCTTCGCCATTGGGTATGTGGTGCGTAGCTTATGGCGTACTTTCCGATGTACACACAATCGTTGCGAGGGATGTGATGGCTGTTCACTTCATAAGAAAGTGAAGTAGAAATGTTACATTCACACGCTCCATACGTCTAAAGCCGCAGCGTCAGCAACTCGCTGAGGTTCTGAATGATGATGGCTTTTTCGGTTTCATCTTCTTCCTCTTTGTGCCAGCCTTCGCCTTTAAGCCAGATGGCTTTTGCATCTAATTGTAAGGCAGGGGCAATGTCGTTTTTATAGCTATCGCCAATGATTGCCACTTGCTGGGCAGTGCAGTCTAACGCATTGAGAGCAATGCGGAAAATCATTGGATCGGGCTTTCGGAAGCCCACTTCTGCACTTTCGATGACCACCTTGAAAAAATCTGCCAATTGAAACTCCTGCAAAACGGTCGACAGATTACCATAGAAATTGCTCACCAAAGCCAACGGACATTGTGCATGAAGTTCGGCAAGAATGTTTCGACTTTTTCTTGTGCATTCCACCACATCATCATATAGCATCGTGAGCATTTTCCTTTTCAAAGCGGTGCGGTCGGCAACAGGAATTTGCAGCATACGATGGTCGACGAGATATTCTATTTGCAGACTGAGTTTGAGGTTGAGCGTCTGTCGAAAGGTGTAAGTAGGTGAAATGAGCGACTGATTGCCGAGTCGCCGTTCGGTGAAAACATAGGTTTCACGAAATTGTTCGGGCGTGATGTCTACGCCTATTTCTTTGTAGGCACGTTCCATCATGCGCCCCCAGTGGCGACCTGCCGTGTCGAGCGTTCCACCATAATCAAATATCAATGCGTTTGCTTTCATATTGCCATTTTTTTCGTTAGGGGTTAATACTACTCGTCAGTTCCTTGCAAAGCCGTTCATGAGCGTAGCGCATATAGCGATAAATGAGCTGATAAACCACAATTTCTGCCAAAGGGAAAATCCACACGTAGCCCGAGAGACACGAGAGATAAACCAAGATGGCACGTGAGTTGAATGTAAGGAAATTGGTGAGTGGCATGAGCGGACGACTGCCTTTGACAAACGATTTTTTCAACGTCTCAGGAACATTGTCGATCGTGCCGTAGCGTTGTTTGAGTGTGGCGTGAAACAGCTGAAAAGCAGGCGTTCGGCGTTCCTGACTGCGACAATATTTCATGTAATTCGCATGAAACGCTTTGTCCCAAAAAACGTCTTTCTTGCCCCGCAGCGATGCAACAATGGCTTTTTCAGCTTCGTAGCTATCAAGTTCTGATCCCTCTTTCCCTTTGAGAAAAAAGAGATGGATTTGCCGATAGTAATCACTCAACGAACTTTGCGGTGCATGGCAAAACAATCCTGCAATGGCAACGAGCAACAAACCACCAACGCCCCACGACTGATGAATGAAAGGCAGTGGTTCGTTCCATAGTCGGAAGGCGATGGCAAGATAGATGGAAACAAACCATGTGTCGCCAGCAAAACCATCCAAGCAACGCCCCTTCATAGATTTCTGTCCTGTGAGGCGTGCCAATTGTCCGTCGGCTGAGTCGCAGAAATTTGCCATCATCAATAAAACCACTCCACAGAGATTGCTCCAAAAGTCGGCAAAGGCAAACATCACACCTGCAGCCACCCCCAAGAAGATGGAGAAAATGGTGATGCTATTGGGATGAATGCCCCACCTCCGCCCTACGAGCGTGATGACAAGACCAATGGGACGCGTAAACCAAATGTCGAGCCATTCCTCGGTGTCATTAGATTTGAAAGAGGCTTGCAAGAGCGAGCGAAATGTTTCGTTGTTTGCCATTTTTATTTATTAAATGTGTTGACACGACTATCCTAATTCATCTTCTTGTGTTGTATCTTGCCTACATTTCTTTTCGGGTGTGCCGTTTGCCCGCACATAGGCGGCAATGACACCAGCTGCATCTGTTCGGCAGCGTGAAAAACTCGGCCAGTCGTTGAAGTCGATGATGTAGAAATTGCCCTCCTGTGTGATGATGGCATCACCACCATAGACGGGCGTGCGAGTGAGCATAGAGAGCTGATGGGCAGCTTGTTGCAGCTTTGCAAGATTAAATGCAAAGTGGTGCGGTCTGCCGTTGATGGTTTCGTCGCCAAACTTTGTTTCGTTATCGTCACCGGGATAGAAGATGCGAAAGAAATCAGTATTGCCCACACCATAGAATTTCACGACATCGCCCTCCACATGGGATTGAATAACATAATTGTCTATGCCTTGCCTGCGAAAGAAATCGAGGGCATTTTCGAGCGTTTGGCGGTCGGGGCAAAAGCGAATGTCGCCTTGCGTTTGCGCACTTTGGTCGGCTCTTTTGAGCCAATAGCCTTGTGTGCCTTCGGCAGGTGGACAAGGGATTTGGTGAATGCGCATTATGCGTTCCACTTCACTGCGCCTGCATCGCCTTACGCCTTCAGCCGAATTGATGACCACTGCCCCCTCCTCTTCGGCTTTTTGCAGCCAATCGAGCGTCTGACAATGTCGCCCCATGTTGAGAATAAGATCCACAGATTGAAGCATTGCAGGCTGAAGACATTCTTCCTTGATGATGTCGCCACCCAATTCTTCGATGACGGCACGGAGAATGGCTTCATCTTTCGCAACAGAATTGGGCGAAAAAATTGCAGCTCGCTGTATGCCAATGATTTTCATATTCTTTCCTTATCCCAAATCGGTCATTAAACCGCCTGAGTTCTTTCTTATTTTATTTTTCAACTTCCCAATCGCTTACTTGTTCTCTGAGAGAAACACATCGGCTTTTTGTGCATCGGAAGCATGGTCGATGTCGAACACTTTTGTGAAAACAAAACCTCGAACGTTTTGTCCCTCGGCAATGAGTGAACGCTGGAAATTGCGCATACGTTTTTCACCTCGCTCAATGCAGTGTGCCAGTGTTGTGAGGGCAGCAGGTGTCAGTCCGTAGATACCAGCGGAAATATGGTTACAATCGTGCGAATTGTCATCATAAAAACCCGTAATTCTCCCCGCTTCGGTCATACCTACATAAAGCGGTTTTTCGTCATCTATATAGGTGGTTACGCCCATAAACGCATCTGTATCTGTTTGTTGTTCAAAGGCTTGTGCGTAGGCAGCAAACATTTCTTCATTGAAAATCGTATCCACTGTGGTCAGAATAAAAGGTTCGTCTGCGAGCCACGGACTGAGTGCATACAAACTGTGCATCGAACTCTCTGTGGATTTCACTTTGTAGCGCAGCGGAAGCGGTTTTCCGCCTAAGCCATTTTTTTGTAAATCAGCCAAATGTTGCGCCACCTCTGTCATTTCTTCATTACAGATAACAAGGATTTCTGTTGCACCATTGTTCTGAAAAATTCTCAACAAACGATCGATGAGCCTTTCGCCCTGAAGCATCAGTAAGGGTTTCGGTGTTTGAATGCCCTCCTTTGCCAATCGTGAACCTTTGCCTGCGGCGATGATTGCATATTTCATGTTCCTACTTGCTGCGGAAATTAAAACTTAGTTAATGCTCGTCCTGTTTTCCAGAGTAACCCTATTGCCCATTTCACGACTACAATCGCCGAAACAATCGCTACCACAGCATCCACCCACATAATGTTCCATAACCATGCACAGAGAATGGCAAGGATGGTGCCGAACTTCATCATTACGTCGGCTAAGAGATGCAAGTAGGCGGCTTGAATGTTATAATCGGTTTGCTGTTTTTTGTCGCGTATGACAAACACACAAATGGTGTTCGTCGCAAGACCGACAAGGGCAACCAAAAGGGGGGTGGCATAGTGGTGGTCGTGGTGGGCATGATGATGCGCATCATGGAGAATGCCAAAGCCTTCAAAGATGATCACCACGGCAAGCAACAAGAGTAAAACACCGCTTGTGAACGCTGCGAGTTGCAGAATTTTGTCGCTATCGTAAGCGTTATTGGGTTTGCCTTCAAGGCGTCTGACAAATACATAAGCCAACCAATTCAATCCGATGACCAGCACATGCGAACCAAGATGTATGCCATCGGCAACAAGTGCCATAGAGTGGGAAAACGTTCCGACTATCACTTCTGCCATCATCACGGCCAATGTGAAAATCAGCACGAAAGCGATACGCCGTTCTTTTAGGGTGTGCTTGCTATTGTTGGAGATTAAAATTTTTGGTTTCATGCGTTTCCTTAACATCTTATCCCAAATTCTCTATCAAACCAAAATGTTGCAGAGCATTGCGTATGCCATCCTCGTCTACCGATGTGGTAACATAATCGGCATGTGTTTTCACATTTGGCATTGCGTTGCCCATTGCCACACCAACACCTGCCGTGGAAAGCATCGTCATGTCATTGCCACCATCGCCAAACGCCATGGTTTCCTCGGGACGCAACCCCAAATGCTCAACCATGCGCAGGAGCGTTGCACCCTTGTCGGCACCGCGAACGGTGAGGTCGGTAAACCCTGCATGCCATCGCGCACCGACACAATCGGGCATCTGTGCCAAAATAGCCGCTTCGTCCTCAGCAGAGAAGAAAGGTGTCATTTGGAAAATGTCGCCTTTGAGCACGTCATCGATAGGTGTCGAGAAGTCTACCCCACTCACACCAATTTCATCGATGAAAATATCTGTAAAGACTTGTTTTTCATTGAAAAGTGCCACACGCTTCTTGCCACAAACCAACACACAATAGTCTTTTCGGACAGCATCCGAGAGTAATGTCTCCACATTGGAAGTGGGGATGGGCATTTGCAACACATCTTGTTCGCCCACACAACAATAGGCACCATTGAAAGCCAAATAACCATCCACCAAATGGGCTATCTCACCCAAATTATTGATCAATGCCAATGGG
This sequence comes from Prevotella sp., assembly GCA_022779305.1. GTDB lineage: Bacteria > Bacteroidota > Bacteroidia > Bacteroidales > Bacteroidaceae > Prevotella. The sequence goes on from JALFSW010000021.1 coordinate 24,043, forward strand.
CGTCCCGTGGCGATATAAATTTGCAGTCCATTCGCCTTGGCAGCTGTGAGTGCATCAATGGTCGACGCTGGGATTTTATGGGTTTTAAAGGAAACGAGCGTTCCGTCTATATCGAAAAATAATGCTTTGATACTCATAAGTTTGTCCATTTCTTGTTACTATTTTGCTATTTCTTGGAAATGCTACTTTTCTTTTGTCGCAACGAACCATTGCGCTGTCTGCCATTTAACCCAAATCGGTCATTAGACCGTGAGGGTTTTCTTTTTATCTTATTTATTTTTATTCACTTCCCAACCGCTTGCATCTGCTTGTCGGCATCTTCTTCATCGTTTCCTCTGGAAGTAGCCCGCTACATCTGCGAGAAAACGCTAAACAAACTACACTGACAAGCAGATACAATCAGGTTGACCTCTAATGACCGACTTGGGTTTAACCCCTCACGGTCTAATGACCGATTTGGGTTTAATGATGAATGAAAGACCACAAAGTTACAATTTTTCACCGAAACAAAGAAAGGAAAACAAAAAAAAACAAGTAAATGCAAAATTTCTTATCGAAAAATTTTTGGTAAACCAAAATAAAATCTTACATTTGCAGACGTATGTACTGAAAACCTAAACAACTCGGGGGCAATGACCAGCTCCACAACAAGTTAAAGATTAGCTTTTACGCAACTTAATATAATGAAATGACATGAATAAAATTTTCAAACTATTGCTCTTAATGGCATTGATGACCCTCCCAACATGGGCTGAAAAGGTGTCGAAAACGCAAGCGCAACAGATTGCTGAAAACTTTCTTACCCAAAAGGGACAAAGAAAGGCTAAGGTTTTGCTTGCCCAAATTCCACATGCGGCTCTTCGCATTCCGCTAAATGGCAACGATGCACAAGCTCCGTTCTATATATATAATGTGGAGAATGAGGGCGGATTTGTAATCGTAGCAGGCGATGATGCCATCGGAACAACCATCCTTGGCTATGGCGACAAAGGAGCGTTTCAGTTTGAAAATGCACCCGAAAACGTAAAAGCCGTTTTGGGGATGTTTGCACGTGCTGTGAACAATGCCAGCAAACGAAAAACACCTCATCGTGCGACCGATGCTGTTCCTTCAAAAGGCAACGTAGTGGTAGCCCCACTTTTGGGCGACATTCTTTGGGGACAAGATGCACCGTTTAATCTTCAAATGCCTACCTACACTGCCGAAGGAGCAACAAAGCATTACTACGTGGGATGTGTCGCTACGGCAATGGCACAAATCATGCGCTATCATCAATATCCAGCTGTGGGAACAGGGGAAAAAACTTATACAGCAAACATTGGTAAATCGCTGACCGTCAATTACGGAGCAACCACCTATGATTGGACAAAAATGCCAGCAGCTCCAGCGAAAGACAATGCCAATGAGGAAGAAAACAACCAACTTTCCACCCTCAGTTATCATGCTGCCGTGGCTGTGAACATGGAGTTTGCACCCAATGGAAGCGGAGCATATTCGCAGTTTGTTGTTGATGCCATGACAAATTATTTCGGCTACGACAAGGGTATGTCTTATCGTGTGCGCGACTATTACAATACAAATGAATGGCTCGCCCTCATCAAAGAGGAACTCGACGCACGCCGCCCAGTTTTTTATAGTGCATCCAACGAAGACGGATTGGGCGGACACGCATTCGTATGCGATGGTTATGACGACCAAAACTATGTGCACATCAATTGGGGATGGTACGGCAGAAGCAATGGCTTCTTCTTCATCAATGCCCTCAACCCCGACGACCTTGGAATCGGTGCAAATGGCGGTGGCTATAACCTCAACCAAGAAATCATCACGGGCATACAACCCCGACAAACAACCGAAAACAAGCCAGAAACACCCGTCTACTGCAAAACAAGATTGGTTATCAACCAGTTCGCCGATGGACTCATCGATGCAATTACTTTCGTCGAAAGCCACTCTGCAACAGCATTCAAAGGAAAAGTAGCCCTCGTGCTAACCGATCAAAATAATCAAATCCTTGCTCAACTTCAAGACGCCGAACTCTCACTCAATGCCGTGAGCCTCAAGGGCGGAAAAATACTCATTGACGCAAAATACTTCAAAATCCAACGTGTAACAAACAGCGTGTCGGGTGTTGCCGATGGTGATAACTACAAGCTCTTGCTTGCTTATCAAGAGGAAGGCGAAAACGATTGGCACATCCTGCGCACCACCCACAACCTCCCCAATTACAGCATTGCAACTGTTGTGAATGGAAAAATCACAAAAGTGGTACTACATACACCAACGCCCGATGTAACCTTGTTGGAGAAAATCACCACCGATGGCAAACTCTACGCAAAGGGCAGTGCGAAATTCAAGCTCCACGTGCGCAACAATACACCCGATGCCTATCTTAACTATGTGCGTTTGCTCTTCACATCAGTAGATGACCCAAGCCAACAATACACACTCATCGAGCCAAACGAAGGCTTGCAACAGGTCTATGACAATAGCGAGAAAACCATCTATTTGCTCATTGACCTTCCACAAGACATGCCCGCTGGACGCTATAAAGTAACGGCTTTTGAAAAAGGACACGAGAGCCATCCATTCAACGAGAGCGAAGTGGGTGAAACGATTTTGGAAGTGGCAGAGGAAGCAACCACACCAATCATTCGCCAGATAGGCAACTTCAGTTGGATTGGTGCGGTGAGCAAGACGCAAGAAGTGAAACAAGGTGAGTTTTTGCTCCTCGTTCAACCTATCCGAAACTACGGATTAGAAGGAGAAATTGGCATTCTCACCCGTATGCAAGACGTGGACAACCCCGACAAAATCTATTCTTTCTTGCAAGTAAACCACACGCTCAAACGCCGCGAAGTGAAGAGCCTTCAATACTATCGTCGCACCGATTTACCACCCGGTAACTATCGCGTGATGAGCTACTACGTGGTGGATGGCAACGAAATCCCTGTTGAAGGCGAAGCTGAAGAGTGCATCATCGAAGTGAAACCCAATAGTAGTCTGACACTCAAAGCCAATGAATTCGTCTTCCCCGCACGCCTTGAGCAAGGTAAACGCTACGACAATCTTAAAGTAACGTTCTCTGCCGAACAGAAAACCAGCGGCATGCTCTACATTCGCATCCGTCAGCTCACCAACACAGGTGGCGAGATGGTAACCATGAAAGGCATTACAATTCCCGCAGGTGGCACCTACGAATTGCCATTCTACTATCGTCCGAAAGCCGACTTAAAAGACGGAAAATACATCGTCTTCCTCGAGTTTAAGCCATCGGGATCAAAAGAAACGGTGAGCGTATTGGGCGATAATACCAAAGAAGTGGTAGTGGGTGTGCTTTCAAACATCGACAATCTGCCTACCGATGCAACGACAGATGGCAAAATGACCATTGAGGACAACTGCATCATTTTTGCAAACCCAGAAAAAGTACGCTCAATAGAGGTCTATACCCTCACGGGCGTGAAAGTATACCAGAAAGCGAACATAAGCAATAGAGAAGCATTGCCGTTAGCGAACGGCGCATATATAGTATATGCAAATACGACTGATAATATCTACATCAAAAAGGTTGTATTACAATAGCGATAACTATGTGTAGATGGTGGGGCTGAGTCTTGATGACTTGGTCCCACTCTTTATTTATCCCAAATCACAATTTTATGCCATGTTCCACAATTCTTTCAAAAAGCATTCCTTCGGGCATAAATTGTTTCAAGGTGTCGGTTATTGTATTCAACATACGCTGGCGAATGTAGTCCTCTCTGATATAGAGAGAAATTTGTCTTTGCGAACGATAGTCGCCATCAATACGTCGCACGTTTTTTCGTTGCTTGTCTGACAGGAAAGAGAGGTGCATTTCTGGAATGATGGTAAAACCGCCATTTTCGTCTACTATGCGCACCAATGTCGTAATACTACCTGCCTCATAAATATGTTTTCCTATGCTTCGACTCTTACAGAATGAGAAAGCACTGTCGCGAAGACATTGTGCATCTTTCATGATCCACATATTCTCGTGTTCTAAATTCTCTGGCTTAAATACTGGTAACTTACGCCAACAGCTTTCTGCAAGATAAACCATGAATTTCTCTGTATAGAGCGGAATTTCAAGCATACCATCACATACATTTCCTGAAATTGCAATTCCTGCATCCAATTCGCCCTTTTCGAGTGCGTTCAACATAAAGTCTGCCTTCATCTCTTGAATAGAGAGGTCTACGGACGGGAATGACATGCGATAATATTTAATGAATTGGGGTAAAATGTATGGCGCAATAGTAGGACCAACCGATAGAGCAAACTTTCCATTAATCTGACCTTTTTCCTCAGATAATATTTCACCAATACGACCTATTTCCTGCAAAGTTCTTTCCGCCTGATGGATAATTTTTTCACCGATGGCTGTCGGAGTGACTAATTTATTAGAGCGTTCAAAAATTCTGATGTCAAGTTCTTCTTCTAATTTTTGCAGCATAGCGCTTAATGTTGGCTGTGAAACATTACACGCTTTAGCCGCTTTCGCAAAATTACGAAAGCGGTTCACTGCAACGACATATTTAAGTTGTTGTAAATTCATATTTTCTTATATACTTCTCGCAGATTTAACCCCCAATTGATCATTAGACCGTTAGCGTTTTCTTCACTTCCCAACGACTTACAGTTGCTTCAGCGTTTTCTCTTGAAGTAGCCTGCTACATCTGCAAAAAAACGCTGAACAATCTGCACAGACAATCAGGTGCAGTCCCTTTGGGCTCTAATGACTGAATTGGGTTAAATAAACAAATTCACGTTTGCTTGTTCGGCACGTTCCATATAGCTCGCCACTCCTCCAACAACGACATTATCAAGTAACTCTTCACGTTTAATGCCCATAACGTCCATTGACATTTGGCAAGCGATGAACTCTACACCGTTTTCAATAGCCTGCCGACGCAGCGACTCCAAAGAATCAACGCCTTTCTTATTCATTAAAAACCTCATCATCTTCGCACCTAAACCCATCATGTTCATCTTGGATAGAGCAAGTTTTGAAGAGTCGGTTGGTAACATCCACCCGAACATATGCCCCCAAAGGTCCTTCTTCACCTTTGGTTTATGAACTTTCTTGATGGCATTCAGTCCCCAAAACGTAAAGAAGATGCTCACCTTCTTACCTGTCGCTGCCGCCCCATTAGCAAGCACAAAAGTGGCAAGTGTTTTATCTAAATCATCACTGAAGAGAATGAGTGTCTTACCCAAATTGTTTATCGTTCGCCCAGTAGCTTCCATTGCACAAGCAGTAGCTTTTTCTATCAAAACAATATGCTTTCCAGCCTCCGAACGTTTACCAAGAAACTTGTTACCTGTGGTGCGACACCAGGCTTCAACATCATTGGGGAATGCTGCATCGGTGGAATGAATTTCCACTTGTTGTCCGGAAGTGAGTTCATCCATCGTTTGTTTCGTTTTAAGTATCGGACCGGGACACTGCATCCCACATGCGTCTATCTTGACTATTGCTTTTTCGGTTTGAGATGATGAATGATGACACGAATGCTCGCAGTTGCCTTTATCAGAAAAACCCTCTGGCATATTGATCTGAGCTGTGGCAGCTCTATATGTCCTCAAACCACCTATAAGATTTCTCACGTCCCCATAACCATTTGCCTTAAGAATGTTTGACGCTAAATATCCCCGCAATCCAACAGCACAGAAAACCCATATAGGTTGATTTGTAGGTATTTCCTGAAGGCGATTTCTCAATTCATCCAATGGAATGTTTATTGCTCCGGGAATACTTCCAAGAGCATATTCATCCGCTGTGCGAACATCAATGAGCGTCACTTTACTGATATCTGCCTGCTGCAATACCCGCCAATAAAGTGGCTGCATCTTTCCTGTGAGAATGTTGCTCGCTACATAACCCGAAACAGCAACAGGGTCTTTAGCCGAGGAAAATGGAGGTGCATAGGCGTGTTCCAAGCGAGTAAGTGTTTCAATCGTTGCCCCATTCTTGATAGCAAACGCATATTGATCTATGCGCTTATCTACACCATCAAAACCAACAATCTGTGCACCATAAAGTTTACCATCTTCGGGGGAAAAGGTAATTTTTATATCCATCTGCAAATTACCTGGATAGTAGCCAGCGTGCGCACCACTATGAATCGTTGCAGAAAGATACGGAATGCCCATCTGTTTCAATCGTTTAGCTGGAAATCCCGTAGAAGCAACCGTCATATCGAAAACCTTGGCAATGGACGTACCGATAGAACCTTCATACTTCGTTTTATTACCCAACACCATATTGTCTGCAACAATACGAGCCTGACGATTAGCGGGTCCTGCCAAAAAGTTGAGCCATGGCTTATCTGTAATAGGATGAGGATATTCTATGGCATCCCCCACAGCATAGATGTTTTCATTTGAGGTTTGCAAATATTCATTTACCCAAATGCCGTGCATCTCACCAAGTTTCAAGCCGGCAGCCTGTGCCAAACGCGTTTCGGCTCTCACACCAATGCTCAATAACACCATATCGGCTTTAAGTTCCGTACCCGATTGGAAACGAACCGTCAATTCATTGTCTTCACGAGAGAAACCCTCCACCGCCTGTTCCAAAAATAATTTCACATCCTGTTGCAACAGATGCTCATGTACTAAAGTTGCCATCGAATAGTCAATAGGCGACATCACCTGGTTTGCCCGCTCTACCACAGCCACCTCGACACCGGCGTGTTTCAGATTTTCAGCCATCTCCAAACCTATAAATCCTCCACCCACAATGACAGCGCGCTTCACCCGATGTTCTTTCATGTAGGTCTTGATATTGTCCGTATCGCTCACGTTTCTTAACGTAAAAATCCCCTCACTATCAATTCCTTGAAGCGGTGGAACAACAGGCGATGCTCCTGGTGAAAGCAACAATTTGTCGTAGTCTTCGGCATATTCCTTGCCATCAGCTGCCCGAACGCTTACCTTCTGATTGGCTACGTCAATAGCTGTTACTTCACTCAATGTTCGCACATCAACATTGAAACGCTTACCAAAAGCCTCTGGTGTTTGAACAAACAGACGATCACGTTCTTCTATCACGCCACCAATATAATAAGGAAGTCCGCAATTGGCATACGATATATACTTACCCTTTTCAAAGAGAATGATCTCAGCATTCTCGGTCATTCGCCTGATACGTGCTGCGGCAGTTGCACCACCAGCAACCCCACCTACAATGATAATTTTCTTTCTATTTGCAGTCATTTTTGTAATCTAAATATTCTTATGCATTTTCGGTTAAACCTCAGGATGTCTGAAAAAATTTTTCATTCTTTCGTCGTTTAACGTCCCAATGAATGGTGCAAAGATATGAAATCTTTAATAGATAAAAAAATGACAATATCTATCTGACAATAGACGCAATCTATTTATTCGTAGGTGTCGCAGAACTATCATCCCATAGATTCCCCCTATCTCATCAGCATTTTCTCAAAACAACAGCTCAATTTAAACCCAATTCGGTCATTAGACCGTTAGAATTAAATGTTTTCTTCCACAGAAAATCTATACCTCAGTTGCAAACAAACTGAGCCTCGATTGACATGCAACCGAGGCTCAGAATTTCTCTTTTCCGACCAAATTGTTATCGCTTTGGATAAGTTCTGATTTATTCTGTGGATTCTGCAGAAAGCGTTGGAGCGGTGGGTTCTGCTGTTTCAACATCAGAAGAGGAAGTTTCTTCAGGGACGGTGGTGGTGATGTTCTTACGCTCGATGTTTCGGATACTTTTGAAAACTTTTTCGGCTTGTTGTTTCTCGTTCTCTTCCGTCGAATCGGACACGATGCTCTTTACACGCAATGTGTCGAACTTCAGGTTGATTTTGTCTGCCAAAGTCGTATCGGGGTCGATGGCAGTTTGTGTATAGGCTGGATCGTGGCGGTGTTGGAGATAATAGAATGTGCCATAGGCAACGAGTAACAATGTACCGATGACAATGAAAATGACCATCGGCAGACGAAGGGTTGGGTGATCGTTGCGATAGTTGTCAAGATTGAACCCACAATCGGGACAAGTGGTTTGCTCGTTGCTCACCTTTTTTTTACAGTTGGGGCATTTCATTTTTTTCTTTCTTTTATAGCGTTCTTTTTTAATAGCGTACTGTCTGCAATTGTTTCACCAGATTTTACCCGTTTCTCTAAAACGCCTGTTCTCTTTTTGTTTAACCCAAATCGGTCATAAGACCGTTAGAGGTTTAAAGGAAAAGCTGCATCAAAATGGCGTTGCGAAATTTTGTGCCTTCCGAAAGCCAATCTTTCAAAATGGCAGTGGATTCAAAACCGGCAGCTTGCAAACATTTGAGCGACGCCTTGTTCGTTTCGTCCACATAGGCATAGAGCTGACGCAGATGCAAAACAGAATGGGCATATTGACGGATGCGACAGATGGCTTTCAGTCCGTAGCCCCTATGTTGGTGTTCTTTTTGAAGGATGATGCCCAATTCAGCCCGCCTGTTCTTTGGGTCGAACGCAATGAGATCTATCACACCAATGGGCGTTTGATATGCCTTTTCAATGATGAGTCTCACCTGCCCATCGGCATAAATATCGTTCTGTGCCGTAGCGATGTAATTGCGCAAGACGTATCGACTATACGGCACGTTCGTTGCACTGATGCTCCATATAGACTCGTCGTTCTCTATTTTGTAGAGAAAATCAAGATCTTCGGGTTCCATTGCCCGCAGCGTGATGGCGTCGGCTTGATAGGTCATAGGCATTCGGGGAAATTAATTGAGCATTCGGGCGGGGTTAGTTAAGCGTTTCTTTGGGCGTGATGATACACTGTGATTGCGGATGATACGTTCCTATGAAGACATTCGCAGTGGGTTGTTGCGAGAAAAGTGAAAAGATTTCTTCGTAATCGAAGGTTGCTGTGTCATAGACAATATAGTTGCGCTGACGGCTGTCTATGTTGTCAATGATGAGCTGATGTTGTGCCGCAGCATCGTTGTTGTCTGCAGCTATGTAAGTCGCTGATACACCATAGCGCAGGGCTATGCGTTCACATTCGGCAAGCATCCCCTTACTGCCAATGAAAAAATAGTTGGGAAACGCCTCACGCGAGATTTCCGTGAAGCCCAAGGAATGTGATGTGCGGTCGGCAAGCATCTTGATGAGCGAGACAAATGCCTTCATGTAGATGGCACTTTTAATGGGGACGCTCAACAGAAAACTCATTCCACTGTAATGTTTGCGAAAGAAAATGAGCATCGCATCATAGAAAATGTGTACATAGCGAAAGCTCGATTTCTGTGTACTTTCACCCTTGTAGTGCACAATTGATGTGGGCACATACCAGTTTTCATATCCGCCTTTGAGCAAACGATAGCTCAGGTCTACATCTTCGCCATACATAAAGAAATCTTCATCGAGCAAACCCACTGCGTCTAAGGCTTTCCGCCGCAAGAGGAAGAATGCGCCACTGATGACCTCGATGCGGGCAGGTGCGTCCCATGTGATGCCCCCCATGTAATAATGTCCGAACCGAGGATGGTCGGGATAGCGTTTGCAAAGCCCTGCCATCTTATAGAACGACACCATGGGAGAAGGCAAACCGCGCCTACTTTCAAGGGCTTTCGTTCCGTCGGCATTGAGCATGCGCACCCCTGCAGCCCCTGCTTTGGGATGACTATCCATGAAGCGCAACACATCTATAAGCGAACTTTCGCCCACGACCGTATCGGGATTGAGCAACAAGACATATTCGCCTTTCGACTGACGAATGGCGAGGTTGTTGGCACGTGAAAACCCGAGGTTATGCACTGAAGAAATACAGCGCACCCACTGAAAGCGTTGGCGGATGTAGTCCACCGATCCGTCTTCCGAATGATTGTCTACAACGATTACTTCTGCCTCCTTTTCTGCCTGACTATCAGTTGAAGAAGGGAAAAGTTTGGCACGGAGAAGTGCTTTTTCCACGCTCAAAAGACATTGTTCGAGGAAGAAGCGCACATTATAATTAACGATGATGATCGATAGTTTCATTGCAGATGGTCTCTATGGGTGGATTATTTTTGGCTGGTCGGTTGGATTTCACGCTGTCTGCGTTTCTCTGTGGGAAAGACGAAGAAAAGGCTCAACAGACAGATCACAGCAAGATAAAAAAAGCCCACTTCCGCTCCACAGAGATAATAGGCAACGCTATTGAGCAAGAGCGGAACGCCCAAGACGAGCAACCGCACGATGCTCCACCGTGCATACACCGCAACCTTTGCCACGTCATCCGTGTCCGAAATGCGCTTTTTAATAAAGGAAAAGTGCATCATCGTCAGTGCTACGGGAATGGCACAAAGCGTGAGGAGTTGCAAAGAGATTTGCAACACGAAGCGTGTTTGCGCATCTTCTATTGGGTTGATGAGTAGCGGGTTCCATTCCATCACTGCCCACCATAAGAGCGCAATGAGCACAACGCCCGTGGCGATGATTTGTTGTCGTCTTTGTGTTGTTGTTTTCATATATTGATTGTCCTATCCCTCCAAAGGTGTGCGGTTAAGAATACTGCGTCCGAGTGTGATTTCGTCGGTGTATTCCAATTCATCGCCCACGGAAATTCCCCGTGCAATGACCGACACACGAACGGCTTTGCCTTTCAGTTTTCTTGAGATATAAAAATTGGTAGTGTCGCCCTCCATCGTACTTGCCAAGGCAAGGATAACCTCCCGAACGCCTTCATTTTCAACCCTTTCAATGAGCGAATCGATTTCCAAGTCGTTGGGACCGATGCCGTCTATGGGAGAAATGATGCCCCCCAAAACATGGTAAAGTCCAGAGAATTGTTGCGTATTCTCAATTGCCATCACGTCTTGAATGTTTTCCACCACACAGATCGTCGATTCATCGCGACGTGGATTGGCGCAGATGTCACACGTATCCGTGTCGGAAATGTTGTGGCAACGCTGGCAGTATTTCACATCGTGGCGTAAAGCTTTCAATGCCTCAACAAAAGTGTCTACATCCTCTGTCTTCTCTCGAAGCAAATGCAGGGCAAAACGCAGTCCCGTCTTCCGTCCCACGCCGGGCAGATGGGCGAGTTCTTCGACTGCCTTTTCGAGCAATCGAGAAGGATATTGCTGCATACCGATGCCGTTAATCGTCGAAAAGATAGATGCCCAAACCCACTTTGAAGCCTATCGTTGAATAGTCGGACTTCTTGAGCGAGAGGTCGTAATAAATGGCGGGTTCTATCGTTACCGAACGATTGATGAAGAAAGCATAACCCACTTCCACATTGGGCATTACGTCGTTATAGCTCTTTTGTGCATGCACCAATTTAGCACCTGCACCGAGATAAAGTCCGTTTTGCGTAATATAGTAGCGTGCGCCGGCTCCGACGCTGATATGATCGGGCACCACGTCCGACCCATTGTGCTGATAGTTCACCGATCCTAACACCATGATGTCGTCCCAAAGGAAGTAACCCGCCTTGCCTTCGACGCCGAGATTCAATCCATTCGCACCATTATAATTCAAGTCGATTCCTGTAAGCGAACCTCCCACGTAGCCCTTTCCTTCTTGGAACTGTGCTCGCACGCCCAATGCCAATAACACAAGCATCGTCAGCAAAGCCATTCTTTTTTTCATAAACATTATTCTTTAATAATTATCAATAATTCTTATAATGCAAGACAAAGGTAAGGGAATTATTTGAATTACGAAAATAAATGAGTATCTTTGTACCTTATTTTGCATAAAATGAGAGATGGGGGCATTTAAGGACACAGAAATCTCAATCGGAGCGCCCGATGAAGAATCTTGAAAACTAGGGTCCCTAGGAGAACTAAGAAAGCCTAGAAAAACCTAGAAAAACCTAGGAAGACTAGGAAGACTAGGAAAACCTAGGATAACCTAGGAAAACCTAGAAAAATGAGTTCCCCCTGCACCCCAATAAAGCATAAACAAAATTAAATGAAGAAACTTTTCACTGCCGCCTTGATGGCTTGTTTCGCAGGAAGCACGATGGCGCAATACTACCTCACTCCACGCACACCTGCCTACGACCTCAATGCGTCGCCCAAAAGAGAAATAAGAGCAGTGTGGCTCACCACCTTGGGCAACCTCGACTGGCCAAAGACCTACGCCACATCGCCAGAAAACATTGAACGACAAAAGAAAGAACTCACCGATATTCTCGATAAATATGCCGCTGCCAATATCAACACAGTTTTATTGCAGGCGAGAGTTCGTGCGGCAACCATCTATCCTTCTGATTACGAACCTTGGGATCAGTGCATCACTGGGCGAGCCGGACAAGCACCAGGCTATGGCTATGACCCACTGAAATTCGCCGTTGAGGAATGCCACAAACGGGGGATGGAAATCCACGCATGGTTGGCTGCCATACCCATTGGCGCATCGAAAGCATTGGGCGCACAACGCATGCGCGAACGTGGGTTCGATGTGAGAAGCTATTCCACAGGAGCCTACGTAAATCCTGCCGACCCAAAAATAGCCGATTATCTGGCAGAAATCTGTGCAGAAATCACCCGAAAATATGACATTGACGGCATCAACCTCGACTACATCCGCTATCCTGATAGTTGGCCAAAAGCGTCTTATCGTGAGGGTGATACACCTGATGAACGGCGGGCAAACATCACGAAAATCGTACGGGCAATCCACGACAAGGTGAAGGCACTCAAACCATGGGTGAAAATTTCTTGTTCGCCCATTGGAAAGCATGCCGATTTGATGCGCTATTCGTCGAAGGGATACAACGCCAGAGAAAAAGTGTATCAAGACGCACAACTGTGGATCAAGCGAGGCTACATGGATCAGCTCTACCCGATGCAATATTTCCGAGACCAGAACTATTACCCTTTCTGTGCCGATTGGGTGGAAAACTCGAATGGCAAAGACATCGTCACGGGATTGGGTACTTATTTTCTCGATCCACGTGAGGGCAGCTGGACACTTGCCGACATCAAACGCCAAATGTATGTGAGCCGCAGTTTGGGCATGGGACATGCACATTTCCGATCGAAATATCTGACGGACAACCGACAGGGAGTTTACGACTTTGAACGCCTTTTCAATTTCCTCCCCGCCATTCCGCCTGCAATGACGTGGATGGGCAAAAAACAGCCCCAACAACCAAAGTATCGGGGAAAGACGGGCGATTTGAAAACCATCGACAGCGACCATCGAGTTACCATCGCATGGCGAGGCAACGCACCTTATTATAATATATATGCATCGTTCACCTATCCTGTCGACGTCTCAGACGCACGCAACTTGGTATTCGGACGCTATGCCGATTGCAGTTTCATGGTTAAAACACAATCGGGACGTCCGCTCTACTATGCCATTACGGCAATGGATCGCTATGGCAACGAAAGTGAGCCGCTGCAAGAACGCAGGCTCACAACGGATAGCCGAAAAGAGGAGTTTCTCGCTGTGGACAATGATAAGGTAATGCTGCCAGAAGAGGCAGCAAGCATGGATACGGACTTTTTCCTCATCTCGTCTTTGGCTGGCAACACCATCGCCCGAAAATACGTATCAAGTGCTTCGCCTACCAAGATTGATGTCTTTAGCCTACCCAATGGGGTCTATGAACTCTCTGCCCACTCAAAACGCAACAAGAGTGTGCACCGCATCGGTTTCTTCATCCTCAAACGATAAAGATAAACTACACTTCATATACGCCAATGCGTTTGATCTGACTTTCAAAGCGGTCATGGTTAATTGATCGACTCTTGAGTTTCGATCGATAAGTATAGATCGTGGTGATGCTTGAACGCAGGATGGATGAAATTTTAGCATTGTCGTGAACACCCAAACGAATGAGTGCGAGAATGCGCAGTTCGGTTGTCAAACTACCGTCTTGTTTAGGAAAAATCTGTTCATCGGGCTTAAGAAGCAAGTTCACATCATTGACAAATGTAGGATAGATGTTCAAGAAAGCTGCATCAAAATTCTCATAGAAAGCCTTTGTGCAATCTTGAAGTAAGGCGTTCGATTTGAGTTCTTGATAGAGTTCTTGCATCCGTTTTTCGCGCGCAAGACGGTTTTCGATTTTTCGTTGCGCATCCACTTTGTCTATAATATCAGACGAAAGCTCCAAAAATCGCCCAATGTATTCTTCTTTTATGAGATTGCCCTCTCGCATGAGCCGATTGGCTTCTTGCAAATCTTCCACGGCTGTCTCCATACGGTCGTTCATTTCGTGCACCTGCCGATTCATTCTCAAATAACGTTTGAGCAATTTCGTGATGGCAACGAGGGCAACAATCAATAGAATAACTATGAAACCAAGGATGCCCAACTGTATGCGCATCTTGTTTTGTTGTGCTTCTTGATTGGCAATGTAAACTTTCTGAATTTCAGGAATAAGTTCCGATGCTTGACTATTGCGCAAGCGTGTGCCATAAAAATTGGCATCATCAATGGCAATGTTCAGATAGCGATAGGCACGTTCCACATCACCTTCTTTGAAGAGCAATGATGCCAATTTGCGCAGCGCAATACTCTCTTTTATGCTCCCCCTAATATCGGCAATGGCACTCATTATCAGATAATCTCTTTCTTCTTTACTGTCGTTCAGTACTTCATAAAACTGAGCTATCTTACTTACCAATGCCGCATACTCTTGATCCGTTTCTTTCCATTTCTTCAGATACGGCACAAGCAAATTGATGGCTTTTTGATGATCACCCAACTGACTGGCAAGTGTTGCTCGTGTTACAATGTTGATATAGGAATTTTTCGGTGACGTAACAAGCAACAAATGCCAGTAATCCATTGCCCGCGCAATGTAGCGGTCGGAAAGACTCGTTCTACTTGAAAATTCTGCCATCAAACTGTATTGAAATCGCCAACTGTCATAATAATTGATGAGATTTTCTTTACAAAGCCTACTTTCATCCAGCATTTCAAGAATTTTCTTTGCTTCTGTGAAAAGCCCTGCCCGACTGTGAATATTAGCTTTGCGCAAGGTCGCCTCTTCTATGAGGTGCTGATCATGGATTTTATGTGCATAATCCATGATCTTATTGGCATAGACCAATGCCGAATCAAATTGAAACGATTCGTATTCTTCATAGAGCTGATTGCAAATGTCATAACATTGTCTGTCAGTAAGATTGGGCGTAAAGAGCTGAAAACGAATAGATTTGATGCGGTCTTCCTTTTTCTTTGTAATGTTCGGAATGTCTTCTATGCAGCGGTCAAGCTGATCATAGGGACTGCTTCCCCATATGCCAAGCGAATAGAAAAAAATACTCAAGAGTGTGAGCAATCTGAGGGTTAGATTTCTTGTTTCGGTCATAACAGCGGTCTTTATAGGGCAAATTTACACAAAAAAAGACGTTCTGCAAAACGATTGTAAAGAATTTGGATCGGAATAATCAGAAAAAAGGTGCATTCATGATTCGCATCATCTGCACCTTAGAGTTTAGCTTACTGTTGATTGAGAAAATGTTAACCTGTACAAATCTAAAAAAACTTTTAGATCAAGGCTTCAACCATCACTGGCTCCCACCCTTACGTACTATAAATTGTCTTTAACCTAATTTTATGTACCTAAAAAGTTGCTTTACTAGTTTTATGTTTGCAAAGTTACGAAATAAATTTGTAAAATCTACACGCATCAAAGAAAAATCTAAGCTATTTTTTTCTTTTTAAACATACTAAACCATTATAGAACAATTATTTAGAAAGAAAAAAGAAATATAGAACTTTTTGAAAAATCTAAATGAAAATAAAGAACGTGATTTGTGATTCCTTGTTATAGAAATGGGAGATGGGAGATTTTATAGGGTTGTTTAGGAACTTTCTAAGTTGCCTAAGAGTTCTAGTTTACCTAGGCTGCCTAGGGCTTTCTAAGTTGCCTAGGAGTTCTAGTTTATCTAGGCTGCCTAGGGCTTTTTAGGACTTCTAGGGTTTCTAGGCGGGCGAACACACAGGTTCGCCCCTACTGGGTTTCTCTAGGTTTCCCTAGGCTGCCTAGGCTTTCTAGGAGTTCTAGGTTACCTAGGAGTTCTAGTTTACTTAGGCCGCCTAGAGCTTTTTAGGTAACCTAGGCTTCCCTAGGTTACCTAGTTTGCCTAGGAGTTTCACATTTCCCATCTCACATTAAAAACATTTCACATTCCCACCTGCCGTATGTCCAGCATATTCTGGGGCATAGGCACATTCGATGGTAGCTGTGCCCATCTGATAATCGCCTTGGCGATCCACGAAATAGGTGGTTTCTATGGTGTGAACACCTTTGGGGAGCGTATCGAAAAAGTACTGCGTGGCGGTTTGTCGAGGTACGAGATAATAGCTCGCCCTTCCATTGTATTGATAACCGCTGAGCTGCGATGTAGGTTCAAAACAAGCTGGGCGCTTGTCTGT
The DNA here is from genome assembly GCA_022779305.1 of Prevotella sp. Classification (GTDB taxonomy): domain Bacteria; phylum Bacteroidota; class Bacteroidia; order Bacteroidales; family Bacteroidaceae; genus Prevotella. The sequence goes on from JALFSW010000021.1 coordinate 40,414, forward strand.
GAGTTGTACGAAATCGTAATCGCGAGCAGCAGTAATCGTCAGACGAACCACCACCTTATCGCCCACATTAAGTTTTGTGGCGCTGATCGGTGTCCGACTGCCATCGGCAGCCACTCGGAAAAGGTCACGTTCCACCCTGAGTTCTGCCCCACTCGCCTGCACCGTGGCAAGCGGTTGAAAGAACTGAACATAAACCGCACCCCAACTTGTGCCCTTGCTCGATTTCTCAATGACAACTGTTTCAGGACGTCCTGCCACGGCAGGGTCGGAGAGGTTGAACGAGCGTTTTACATAGCCCAACCCGCTTTGCGCCTCGGACGCCACCAATTCCCTACCATCGAGCGTGATACGTGCCGTGGGCGCAGCTTCGAGTTGGCTGGTTGCCCCATGAAGGAATGCCCAAATTGCATCAATGGCATTCACAGGTGTGTCCCACGCTTGGGTGCGCTTCGATTGCAACAACCACCGCTGGAGTTCCCCAATGGTTTGTTGGTCCGTTGGCGCAAGGATTTTAAACGCCTCGATGGCTGCCACCTGCGTTGGAATTTTGTAGTCGCGCCAAGTGAGTTGTGCCTTACGGGTGTCGAAATAACGCCCCATTTCTTCACGATAAACTGTGTGTTGACGAATGCTTTCCAAATATTCTTTCGCCTTTTTCGCATACCCATGCCTAGCAAGAATGATGGCTGTGTTTGCCTTTCCATAGATGGTGAGTTCTACGGGTTTTTCTGCTAAAAGGCGGAGCAAGTAGCGCATGTCTTCGGTGATGGGGCGTGCTGCTAAACCACTGATGTAAAGATAGTCGCAGAGATCATCTGTGATATAGGTTTTTTGCTTGAGCTGCTTGGCTTCGGCTTTCATTTCCTTCACACGGCGTGCCACTTCACGGTCGAGATAACCGAAGGCTGCCTTGATAAAGGCTGTCGTTTCGGGGTCGGGTTGGGCAGTGAGGACATTTAGCCGAACGAGCGATTTCACGACCTCGGTTGTCATGTAAAGATTACCCTGCATTCCTTTCCACCACGCCACAGACCCGTCTGCATTTTGCAAATCTCGGAGTGCTTCGAGCGTTTCTTTCAAGCGATACGTCATTTCGTTTGTATCAAAGAAATACTTGAGCAACAGACGGTTTTCGGTTTCGTTCTTTGCGTCTGCCACCCATGGTGTTTCATCGAGATCGACAGATTTCAAATCCTCATTGCGAGAGAGGGGTGAAAGGAGTGCATCGGATTTTTTGGTATCCCTACCCCATCGTTCGATTTCCTTTTGCAAGACAGGCGACGACTGCAAGAGCTTCTCTCCCAATCGATTGACATAATAAGCTACCGAAAGCGAGATGGCATTTCCGCTGTTTGCCTTCGCCACATAAGGCAATGCTTGCACCATGAGCCATGCAGGGTTGTTGGTGTATTCGATGGTTAAACGAGGATTTTTCGCATCTACTGGCAAGAGCTTTCCGAGATTGATTGGCAGTGTGCCAGCTTGGTTTTGCGAGAAAGCCAGCGCATTCGTTACCCATGCGTCATTGGGCAAAATAGCGAGGTAATGCTGTTCGCCATCGGCATATTGCGTACCTTCTGCCATCAGACGGACGATGACAAGTGTTTGTCCATCGCTGAGGGGCGAAAGTTGCCGATCGGCAAGGAGGGCTTCGAGCGAAAAGTTGGTTATCACCGTGGTGTCGGCAGGGAGCAAATAGCCCTTTCGTTCGCTATAAAGCACGGCATCTGTGACTGGGTCGATGATTTCAAGCGTTGCAACCCCATCGGCTGCATGGGCTTGCGTGTTGGTGAGGCGCACGGAGATTTGGGCTTTGTCGCCTTTGCGCACGAAACGGGGCAGATGGGGTTGAAGCATCACCGCCTTTTGCGTGATGACTTCTTCGCTCAACTGTCCATAATTGAATGCCTTGTCGTGGACGATGGCAAGCATTTTCCATGTTGTCATCGCCTCCGGAACTTGAAAGCTCAGAGTGAGTTCTCCGTCTGATTGGGTTTCCATCTGTGGATAGAAGAAAGCCGTTTCACGCAGGTTTTTCCGCAGGGCTGTCTGTGGGTCAAGGGGGGTGGATGGTGGCGTTTCGGCTTTCTCTCCACCGCCTTTCGCCTTACTATCGAGCGGCATATCGCCTGCATAGTCAATGCTGTTTTCACCAGCATTTTCCATTGCTACATTGGCATCAAATGATTCTACCCGCGCCGTCTTTGCTGAACGCATCACCATCGGTTGTGCCGACTCATAAAAGGCTGTTCCCAAGATTTGATCAACATAGTTGCGATCGAACGTTGCAAAGCGAAGGGGCTTGATGGTTGCGAGATTGAGCTTTCCGAATAGCGAGAGGTCGAACGAAGCGGGGCGCATGCCATTCCAAAAGCTGTGGGGCAGATTATCTGTAAAATCGATGCCGAACATCCATGCGTGGGGCATGATTTGATCGAGACTCTTGTCATACAAACTTGCCATGAGCTGCGCCTGAACAGGCGTTCCGTCGGGACGACTCACGGAGAGTTGCCACGTTTCGGTTGTTCCGGGTTCAAGACGATTGCGGAAAGTTTTCCACTTGACGTTCAACGTTTTATCGGGATGCGGACGAGTTATTTTGGCAGTATGTTGGAAGAGTTTTCCGTTTTTCACCCATGCGTATGAGAAGAAGATGCCATCGCCATATTCGGGTTGATAGGTGAGCTGTTCGGTATGGATAGCGTTGCTTTGGCGAATGATGCCCTGCCGGAGCACACCTTTTTTATGGGTGAAAAGTGTGAAGAAGATGTGCTGGTCTTTCGCACTCGAGCCCACTTGCAGATAAACAGGCGCTCCATCGGCAGGAAACGTCTCGGCACTCTGATAGAACCAATCATCGGTTGGCGTAGCAGGTCGGGTGTCGGTGAGTGAAAAGACGGTGAAATCGTGGTCAATGGTGTCGCCTTCGCAAATGGCACGCAGACAATATTTTCCACTCTTGAGCTGTGGAAGCGTGAGGGGTGTATTGGTGCGAACGGTGAGGAACTTGGCAAATTCTGGGGTCTGATCGGCATCGTCCACCTTATTATTATAAGGGGCGATGGCATATTGCACCAGTGCATCGACCTTCTCGCCTGCCACGTTTCGATAAACAATCGTTGGCGAGTGGGGCTCGTCTGCTCGGCAAGTGTTGCTCATTTCAATCGCAAGTAAAGCTCGTTTGTACGCAATCGGGAGCGTGATAACAGCTTCGTGGGTTTCGCCTGCCGTGTCGGTCACTTTGGCAGAAACGTGGAAGAGATAGGCTTGGTTGCGATTTTTGGCATCGTCGGGGAGCGTGAGCGTGAGCGGAAGGGAAAATGTGCCATCGGCATTCGTGGTGAGCACACCACTGCCGATATGGGTTTCGGCATCATTGCCCCACCACCAATAACGAGCGATGCGGCGAGTGATGGTGTATTCCACCTTTGCTCCAGCTACCTTTACACCGCTGAAGGTCTTGGCATTGCCCGTCAGAGTAATGTTTTCAGCGGGCTGATAGGTTTTCGTATAGGGCTGAAATTCTGCAAAGAACGTGGGTTGTTTGTATTCCTCCACGGTGATTTGCGTCTGTGCGAAAGCAGTATCCTCGCCAGCCGTGCGAAGGAAATACGATCCCGTGCGTCCTTTTTGGGGCAACTCAAAGCTGAATGATGCAGCACCGTATTCATCGGTTGTGGCAGTTTTCGTGTCGACTACCTGATAATTGGCATCTCGCAATTCCACTTTGATGTTGCGCCCTGTGCGTGGCGTGGCGGTGAGTTGGTCGTTGTCCTGTACATAGGTGAGCAAAGCCACTTTCACCGTTTGCCCAGGTCGGTAAAGACTGCGGTCGGTGAAGAGGTCTATTTCTGCTCTTTGGCGGTCTTGGCTCGTTATGTTGTAGGCTGTCCAAAGCTCGGATGCGGGATAGGCTTTGTCCTGCTCGGTATAGGCATAGACCTCTGCCGACGCAGAACGACTTTTGAGCGTGTAGGTGGCTTGTCCGTCCTGGTCGGTGGTGAGGAGAGCTGTTTCTGCCTTATCGTTGCTGTATGTGTGAAGCGTGAGTTTCAGTTTTGCACCAGCAATGGGTTGTCCCGTAATGGCATTGACCACGGCATAATGCAACTGATTTTTGGGCAATCGTTCTGCCAAAACATAGAGGTCGGAAACGAAGATGAGTTCTGCCGTGGGTGCAATATTTTTATCGGTCGATGCATACTCTACGAGGTAAACACCCGCAGATAATTCGGGCAGAATGAAAGTGTCGCTAAACTCCTCATAGGCAGGATGATTTCGATAGTTTCGGATGGTTTGGCTGCGGGTGGCAGTTTGACAGGCTGCCTTGATTTTTGCTAAATCGTTGGGGTTGCTGGTGCGCAAGGATGTATTGCCGTCGAGGGTGGTGCGAGTAACGGTGAACGTGAGGTTGGATACGTTTCTCAGTTTCACCTTCACGGCTGAGGGTTGGTCGTAGATGTCAGCATTTTTCATTGCCCGTCCGCCCTGTTTGAGTTGTGCAGTCGTGAAGACGCGTCTATCGAAATTGGCAACAACCATAGGGCGCTGCAACCGTTCTAACTCATTGACCAAAAGATTAATGCGCTTCCACCCTTTCCATCTTTCGATGCTTTTTTGGAGAAATGCAGCCTTTGCTTGGGCGGTGAAACGTTCGTCGTCCTGCATCCGCTCATAGCGTTTGATTGCCACTTCGGCGCAGATGTCCTGATCGCCATAGACTTCGATGAGTGAATCGAGGTCGGCAATGGTACTGCTGGTTTGCAGGGCAGCATAGCAAGCTGCATCGCAATTGCCTACGGCGTTGTAATAACGATCGAGGAGGGCGTAGTTTCGGGTTTCAAAACCGATAACATGAAGCAAATCGTTATTGAAAATTTTCGCATCAACGCCTTTTTCAATAAGGGGCGTATAGGCGTCGTATTTGGTTTTTGCCAAGAGTTCGGGATGGCTGATGGCTTTCTCCCGATAGGTCGCAATGGCTTTTTTCAGCGTTTTTTCGGCATCGTCATCTGTTGCATCAATGACCAAATCATCCCCATCGGGATAGGCGTCTGCACCGAGGAAATGTGCCAAAGCACAATAATAGACACTTGCTGCCACCTTGTCGGTCTGTTCCAATCGTTGCGCTTCTTTCAAGAGCCGCGTATGTTCACTGGCGAGCGAATCGGGTGCAATGGATTGCTGAAGATTGGCGGTGCGCAATTCGGCAGCCAAGAGATGACCATAAGCCTTTTCTCGTTTCGCTTTCGTGCGTATTTGTTTGAGGAACTTGATTTCCGTCTGGGGTAAGTCTTTCATTCCAGCCGTTTCTACTTCTTTCCATAGCGCATCATAGCTTTGCGCCATCATCGTCCCAACCTCCATTAAAAGGATAAGGAGCAAGGCAAGTGATTTTTTCATATTCTCCTTCGATTTTAATCCAAATCGGTCATTAGACCAACAAGGGGATTTATTTTATTTATTAACTTCTCAAGAGTTTGAGGGTGCTTTTATTAATCTGTCCCAACAGCTTGAGGAATTATTATTCAATATTCTCAAGAGCTTGAGGGTGCTTCAATCCTTTAAGAATCCTATGTACCTAAACGACAATAATAGAGCTAAGCACCATTTGGCGCATAACCCTATTATTGTTCTAAATCTTAAAAAATATCTTTATGAAATTAGTCCTTAAAGAAGTCTTTTACAGCTTCGTTCGGTACCATTTTTTCATCGAAGACGTAAGCACCTGTCTTTGGGCTTTTCACCATCTTGATGACTTTTGTGTATGCGCGACCATCCGAGCTTCCTTCACGGAGGGTAGCGACCGCTTTCTTTGCCATAGTCTATGCTTATTTTAACTATTGATTATAACGTGCTTACTTGATCTCCTTGTGAAGCGTAACTTTCTTAAGAATCGGGTTATACTTTTTCAACTCTAAGCGTTCTGCTGTATTTTTACGATTCTTTGTTGTTATGTAGCGACTTGTACCAGGCAAACCGCTGCTCTTCATTTCCGTACATTCGAGAATGACTTGTACTCTGTTTCCTTTAGCTTTTTTTGCCATGATATTTATTCTCCTATAACTTTAATGTCTTTCCAATTCACGTGGCCTTTAGCAACCGCTTGTTTCAAAGCCGCATCAAGTCCGACTTTGTTGATAAGACGAAGACCAGCTGCGCTAATCTTCAATGATATCCAGCATGCTTCTTCTACATAGTAGAATTTTTTGCTGAAAAGGTTAACGTCAAAGCTGCGCTTTGTGCGATGCTTTGAGTGAGACACATTGCAACCTATTTGTGCCTTCTTTCCTGTGATTTGACAAATCTTAGACATTGCTATCTGTAGTTTTGTAATTCGTTAATTGATACCTATTCCAAACAGAGCGCAAAGTTACAAAAAAAATATGATTGTGCAAAAAATTCTATAAAAGAATGTTCTTTTTTAATCTTTTTTAGTTTTATTCCCCCCACGCACCCTCGGGGTGCGTGGGGGGAATAGGAAAAACTAGGGAGGACTAGGGAAGCCTAGGGAAACCTAGAGAAACTAGGAAAACCTAGGGAAAAACCTAGGGAAAACCTAGCATCCTCTCATCCTTACTTAATATTAGGTTCTTCCAAACCGAGGTGCTTCTTCTTGTCCACCACTTTCAAAGTGAGCCCGATGAAGAGAGCGATGAGACCAAGACCAGCCAACATGAGCAATGGGGCTGTGTAATTGTACTTGGTTGGATCGCTGACACCTTCGTTTGTCTTGTCGAGCACCTTACCGATGAGCATTGGGAAGAGCCACAAACCAATGTTCTGAATCCAGAAAATCAAGGCATAGGCTGAACCGATGATTTTTGCATCGACCAACTTCGGCACACTTGGCCACAATGAGGCAGGCACCAATGAGAAAGATGCACCGAGAACAAGGATCGTGAGATAGGCAACGACAACGCCACCCACCTGACTGTCTTTGAATTGTGGGAGCACGAAGGCGAATGTGAGGTGGCAAGCGATGAGAAGCAACGAACCGAGAACGAGCATGGATGCTGCCTTACCTTTATGGTCTACGTAGTTACCCAAAATTGGTGTGATACCTACTGCCAAAAGTGGGAATACGGCAAAGATTGATTCTGCCGATTGGCGCATGTAGCCCATGTAGCAATAGGCAATGAGACAAACGACAGATACGCACATCATCGCATATTTCATGCTCTTGTTCTTCATGAAGTTGAAACCAAATGCGGTGGCTGCAACTGCCAACATGATGAAGTACTGAATGAATGTTACGCTTGGCGATGCCCAGAATGAATCTTGTGGAACTTCTTGGAAAGTGAGGTTACATTGAAGCATGTTTACGGCATACTTCTGGAAAGGGAAGATGGCTGAATAATAAAGCACACAAAGCAAAGCCACCAACCAGAAACCCATACTAGTGAGAATCTTGCCGAGATCGCTGAGTTTGAAGGGGTCGTCTTTTTCTTCGGCTTCGCCTGTTTGTGCATCCAATTTCTTGTCCATAAAGAAATAGACAACGAACATCATCAGGGCAATGCAGATGAGTACAACTCCGAAGGCCACCGAACGTGAAACGTCGATCATGCCACCAAACTTCGCAAAGAAGGGTGAGAAAATCATACATGTTGCCACACCTAAACGGGCAAATGCCATTTCCGAACCCATTGCCAATGCCAACTCACGACCTTTGAACCATTTCACGATACCACGGCTCACCATGATACCAGCCATTTCCGTTCCACAACCGAAAATCATGAAACCGATAGCTGCCAACTTTGCTGAAGCAGGCATTCCTTCATAGAAAGGTGAAACACCGAGTTCATCGAAGCCGGGGATATAGTTGAGATTTTCTGTGAACCACGTTTCCAAACTTGATCCGATGAATGCGTCGCTAATGGCAAAATACTTGATCAATGCTCCGGCAAGCATCACGCAGCCCGAAAGAACGGCGGTGAAGCGAACACCCATCTTATCGAGGATGATACCTGCAAAGATGAGGAAGAACACGAAGACATTGAGGAATGTTTCCGCACCCTGCATCGTTCCGAAGGAGGTTGAGTCCCAACCTCTTTGTTCCAACATAAGGTCTTTGATTGGCGAAAGAATGTCTACAAAGATGTAGGAACAGAACATTGCCAAAGACAAAAGTAAAAGCGCCGTCCACCGTGCAGCGGCCGAATCGCGTAATGTTTTTTTAATTGTGTCTGTCATAATTTTACTGTTTTAATTATTGTCATCTTTCTTTACTTCTTCAGCCAGCGGTCGAGCCAATTGAAGAAAGTGCGTTGCCAGAGAATGCCGTTTTGGGGTTTCAACACCCAGTGGTTCTCATCGGGGAAGAGCAACAATTCGGCCGGGATGCCACGCAGGCGTGCTGCATTGAATGCGCCCATTCCTTGGTTGGCATTGATGCGATAGTCTTTTTCGCCATGGATACAGAGTATCGGTGTGTCCCAGCGGTCCACCATCTTGTGAGGACTGTTTTCGTAGGTGCGCTTGGCAGCTGCGGTTAGGTCTTTGTTCCAGTAAGCATCATCGTATTCCCAGTTGCTGAACCACGCTTCTTCCGTGTCGGTGTACATACTTTCTAAGTTGAAAGCACCATTGTGGGCGATGAAACATTTGAAACGTTTGTTATGGTTGCCTGCCATCCAATAAACAGAGAATCCGCCAAACGATGCACCTACTGCACCGAGTCGGTCTTTGTCCACAAAGGGAAGATTGTTGGCTGCATCGTCGATGGCAGAGAAGTAGTCGTTCATACATTGTCCTGCCCAGTCTTGGCTCACTTCCTCGTTCCACTGACTACCAAATCCTGGCAATCCGCGGCGGTTTGGTGCTACGATGACGTAACCATTGGCAGCCATAATTTGGAAGTTCCAACGGAAGCTCCAATATTGCGAAACCGGACTTTGTGGGCCTCCTTGACAATAGAGGATGGCGGGATATTTCTTGTTTGGGTCGAAGTTGGGAGGTGTGATGATCCACACGAGCATGTCTTTTCCGTCAGTGGTCTTCACCCAACGTTCTTCCGACTTACCGAGATCGAGCTGATCATAAAAATGTTTGTTTTCAAAACTCAATTGGGTCTGCACGCTTTCTTTGGCTTTCTTTGCAGGCGTGATGGCATAGATTTCGGTTGCTTGTTCCATGCTTTGGCGCAATGCGAGCAAGCGTTTACCATTGTTGCCGAGCAACGAGATCGCCACGTAATTGTGCTTTCCATCGGTGAGTTGTTTCACTTCGCCCTTGAGGTTGGTTTGATACGCATTGACGGTTGCGTGCCAACAGCCGATGAAATAGAGTTCTTTGGCATTGGCTGCCCACACGAAGTCATCGACGTTTGAGTCGAACGATTCGGTTACGTAGGTTTTCTTGCCTGTTGCAAGGTCGTAGACGCAAAGACGATTTCTGTCGCTTTCACACCCATCACGCTCCATGCTCTGCCATGCGATGTATTTCCCATCGGGCGAAAACTTTGGATTGATGTCGTAGCCCACATTTAAATCGCCCGCTTGCTGGTTCACGGGTTGGTGGCGCAGACTTTTTGTTGCGTCGCTCTTGGGCGCAACATAGCCTTCGGGCTTACAAAGATTTTTCGTTGTGCGTGTCTCTATATTATATAGGTATATGTCCGAGTCGGTCGAGATGGCATATTGCAGTCCTTCTTTCTTGCGAGAAGTATAGGCAATGACTTTCGAGTCGGTGCTCCAGTCGAATTGTTCGATGCCGCCAAAAGGAGCTGACGGACTTTCATAGGGCTGTCCGTCGAGAATGTCGTAGCCTTCGGTGATGCCTTCAGCCGTTACTTCGGCAAGGAAAGGATGGGCAATTTCCGTCACGTAGTGATCCCAGTGGCGATAGTTCATGTCGGTGATGACCATCCCCGTGGACTTGGGCAGATCGGCAGGTTGTGCCTGAATGGTGCCGTGATAGGGAATGCTCTTGATGAGCAACACCTTTTTGCGGTCGGGCGAGAAGCGGAAACCCTCGATGGCGATTTTCGACTTTGATAATTGTCGGCGGTTGCTGCCATCGGCATTCATCGTCCAAAGTTGTCCACCAGCGAGATAGGCGATGGTCGAGTTATCGACCCATGCCGGACTACTTTCGCTCGTGGCAGCCGTGGTGAGCTGTCGTGAATTTTTTCCGTCTGCGTCCATGATGCAGAGCACTTGTCGTCCTTTGTTTTCTTTGACGCTGTAATAGCCCACTTGATAGGCGATTTTTGTCCCATCGGGCGATGCCTGTGCCGTTCCCACGCGTCCCATTGCCCAGAGTGCTTCGGGTGTGAGGGTTCGGTTGGCAATGGTCATTTGGCTTTTGCCGATATTGACCTCCTGTGCCTGTGTCATTCCGCTGTTCATACACAATGCTGTTGCGATTGCAAGTGAAATGCTTTTGTTCATAGTTATTGTCTTTTTTTACGGTTAAGTTCTTCTTGTCGGCGGCGCATCTCTTCTTGTTGCTTCATTTGCATTTGTTGGAGTGCTTGCATGCGTGCGGCAAGTCCGCCTTGCTTCTTGGGGTTTTTCTTGTTTTCTTCTCTGCGTGCTTCGAGTGCGGCAAGGAGTTTCGCATCGTCAGTGGTGCGACGCAAAGCCCACATGATGGCAGCCGAGAAGAAGAGCGAGGTGAAGTAATAGAAGTTCAGCCCCGAAGAATAATCATTGAACATGAAGAAGAAGAAGACGGGCATGAGGTACATCATCCATTGCATCATCTTCATTTGGTCGGCTTGCTGACCGATCATTTGATCTTTCTGTTGCTGCATGGTGAACCATGTGTAGAGCACGTTGGCAGCACAGAAGAGAATACATGTGAGCGAGAGGTGGTCGCCAATCATCCATACGTCTGTGCCCCATGAAACGATTGGGTCATACGTACTGAGGTCTTCCATCCAAAGGAAACTCTTTCCACGCAATTGGATGGCATTGGGCACGAAGTTGAACATCGCTATCCAGATGGGCATTTGGATAAGCATAGGCAAACAACCAGAGAGCGGACTGACGCCATATTCGGAATACATCTGCATCATGGCTTGTTGCTTTTGCATTTGGTCTTCGGGTTTGTTGTATTGCTTTGTGGCTTCGTCGAGTTTGGGTTTGAGCACACGCATCTTGGCAGAACTTGAGTAGCTTTTCTTTACCATCGGATAGGTGATGAGCTTGAGCAAGAGTGTGATGAGGATAAGCACAACTCCCATTGGGAAGATTTGGCTGAGCCAGTCGAAGACGTAGAGTGTGAACCAGCGGTTGATGATGCGGATGAGTGGCCAACCGAGGTCTACGAGGTGTTCCATGTCTAATTCGTTGCCAAACTTACTTTCCTTCTCAATGGCTTGCAAGAGGCGGAAATCATTCGGACCGAAATAGAATTCAAATTCTGTGGCACGCTTGCCCGTAGGGTCGAAAGCCGTGGCAGCTTGTGCTTCGTATTGTTTGAGGTATTGCGATGCTTTGGTGAGCGGTGTGCTCTTGAGCTTCGTTCCTTTTGCGAAACCATCTTTGGCAATCATCACTGCCGAGAAGAATTGGTTTTTGAAGGCTATCCAATCAAGACTTTCCTCGATGGTTTCATCGGCTTCGGATGCTTCGCTGAGGTAGTCGGTGCTGCCGTTGCGTTCTTTATAGGTGAGGCGTGCGTGGCGATTTTCAAAGGTGTAGCCACGTTCCTGTTGGCGGCATTTGTCGTCCCAACTGATGAGCAACTGATTGTCGCCGGGTTTGAAATCGCCTGCCATCCCCGTGGTTTGCACACTGGTGTGGAGCATGTAGGAACGTCCGAGCTGATAGTTGATGGTCAGCGTTTTGCCTGCGCCTGCATGGGCAGTGAGCGTGAGGGTTGAGTCGGTTACGTTCGTTGGGGTGAAATAAAGGTTGCGCGTTTCGATGTTGTCGCTCTTCGTGGCAAGTGCAAAACTCAGGTTTTGGTCGTTGCCTTCAAAAAGCGTTAGGTTGGGTTGGTCTTTTGAGCCATCTTTCACATTAATATTATGTCCCACATAATTTTTGATGACTGCCTTTTTCACCACACCTCCCTTGGTGTTGATCGTCAGCTCCACCTTGTCGTTCTTCAGCACAATGTTCTTTGCCTCTCCCGTGCGGGCAGCGAAGAAAGCGGCTGTAGAATCTTGGGCAATGGCGTCTGCTTGTTGTTTTTTCGCCTGATTGGCAGCTTTTTGCTGTGCGATTTTCTTTGCATTGGCTATCGAGTCTTTCACAAACTCGGTTCTTTGTTGTTCGATTTCTTCTGCCGATGGTTGTTGCCACCATGCGTATCCGAAGAGAATTGCGGCTATGAGGAGAAAGCCGGCGATAGTATTTCTGTCCATTTATTTATTGTTTCTTGTTTTGAATAGCTGTTTTGATGAAATCGAGGAAAAGTGGGTGTGGCGCAAGCACCGTCGATTGATATTCGGGGTGGAATTGCGTTCCGATGTACCATTTATGAGAAGGGATTTCTACGATTTCGATGAGTTCGCTTTCGGGATTTCTGCCGACACACATCATACCGTGCTTTTCGTATTCCCGTTCATACTCGTTGTTGAACTCATAACGATGGCGGTGGCGTTCCTGTATATGCTCGCTTTTATAGATGTCGAACGTGTGTGAGCCTTGACGCAGTACGCATTCGTAGGCTCCTAACCGCATCGTGCCGCCCATGTTCGTAATGTTTTTTTGTTCCTCCATGATGTCGATGACGTTGTGGGACGTCTTTTCGTCCATCTCACGTGAATTGGCATCGGCATAGCCCAAGACGTTGCGGGCAAACTCGATGACCATCATTTGCATACCCAAACAGATTCCAAATGTAGGAATGTTGTGCGTGCGTGTGTATTGGGCTGCGATGATTTTCCCCTCTGTGCCACGTTGTCCAAAACCGGGACAAACCACAATTCCGTCCATTCCTTTCAACTGTTCTGCAACGTTTTCGGTGGTGAGGTTTTCTGAGTTGATGAAGTGGATAACGGTTTTGTGATCATTGTAAGTACCAGCTTGCGACAGTCCTTCGCGGATACTCTTGTAGGCGTCTTGCAAGTCGTATTTTCCCACGAGCCCGATGTTCACCTCCTCGGTTGCCTTTTGGCGACGTTCGAGGAAAGTTTTCCATGGACCCAATTCTGGTGCGGGTTTCACCTCTTCGCCACATTTGCGCAAGATAGCTGCATCAAGTCCTTGTTCCTGCATGTTGATAGGCACTTCATAGATGCTGGGGAGGTCTTCGCTTTGGATGACGCAGTCGAAATCAACGTTACAGAAGGCTGCCACTTTCTTGCGAACGCTGTCGTCTAAGTGTTTCTCTGTGCGCAAAACAAGGATATCGGGCTGAATACCCACGCTTTGCAATTCCTTGACGCTGTGCTGTGTGGGTTTGGTCTTCAGTTCGCCTGCCGCATTGAGATAGGGTACGTAGGTGAGGTGCAGACTGACGGCACGCTTGCCCAACTCCCATCTCATCTGTCGGATGGCTTCCAAGAAAGGTGCCGACTCGATATCGCCTATCGTTCCGCCGATTTCGGTGATAACGAAATCGTATTGCTGTTTTTGTCCGAGTTGCTTGATATTGCGCTTGATTTCGTCCGTGATGTGGGGCACCACCTGTATGGTCTTACCCAAATAGTCGCCCCGTCGTTCCTTGTCGATAACGCTTTTATAGATGCGCCCCGTGGTCATGGAATTGGCTTTCGTGGTTTGAATACCTGTGAAGCGTTCGTAGTGTCCAAGGTCAAGATCGGTCTCCATTCCGTCCACCGTCACATAACATTCGCCATGCTCATAGGGATTAAGTGTTCCTGGGTCGATATTGATATAGGGATCGAATTTTTGGATGGTGATCTTATAGCCTCTTGCTTGAAGAAGTTTACCGATTGATGAGGAGATGATGCCTTTCCCAAGCGAGGAAACCACGCCACCCGTAACGAAAATATACTTTGTTTCAGCCACAATATTAATTTTTAGATCATTGAATTGAATTGAGATGTTTTACATCAATTTGCAAAGATACTAAAAAACAATGAATACGCTCAAACTTTCAGTTGGTTTTTCTATTTTTCCCAAAAACACTCATCCCAATTCATCAGAGAATCAACCGCTTGCATCGGTGTGTCGGTGGGGAATGAACAAAGAAAATAACAGAAAACGCTAACGACCGAATTGGATTAAACCCCATTCGGTCGTTAGAAACAAAACATATGCCTCAGTGAAACTCCCCTTGAGAGACCTTTTTTTATTGCAACTTATTGACAATCAAGCATACTTCTTTGAACCCAAATCGGTCATTAGACCGTTAGGGTGTCCTTTTTCTTTTATTTTTAACTTCCCAACGCCTTGCATCTGCTTATCGGCTGCTTGTTCAGCGTTTTCTCTTGAAGTAGCCCGCTACATCTGCGAAAAAACGCTAAACAATCTGCATAGATAATCAGACGCAACCCCTTTGGCTCTAATGACCGAATTGGGTTGAAGTAAATCGGAAATCTGCAGCATTCTCAAAACATGTGCGCTTCCTACAATAGCCCTTCGCCATAGATGGCATCTTTGATGTCTTGTTCGTGATCGAAAACAAAACGGGCAACGATGGCACTCAAAAGTGCAGTTGAGGGCATCTTAATGCTACTGGCTGATTTCAGACGATCGAGCACTTGTTTGAGTTCCGAATCGATATAAACCGTTGCAAGTTTAGAATCGCGGAGCTTATATTCTTTCGCCAATCCAAGGAAGAGTTGCCAACTGTCATCGCCACGGTCGCGCGCAATGGTGTATTCCTTGGCAAGTTCCTTCCCTTCGGCTTTGGGCAGCTTCTTTGCCGCGGGCGCACTGCGGTCTTTCTCTTTTTCTTCAGCAATCTGTTGGGCTTGTGCCGCCAAGGCTTGAAAGCCACTTAAAGGCTTCACATTTTCTTCTTTTTTCTTCTCAGCCGATTGCTGTTCGGTCTGTGGCTTCTCCGCACCTGTCGTTTCACTGCCTTCCGCAGCGGGTTTCACAGGTTTCTGTACACTGTGAACAATGTTCTTAATACTCCCTGGTAGCTGTACGCTGGTTATTTTCTTTGCCATTTCTGTATATCGTTTTTATTTAAAATTCTTTTTTATAATATCAAATCTTTAGCTAAGAGTTTCCCTTTTTATATGCTTCATTCGAGAACTCCGCTTTTCATTCTGTTTCAAGAAATGAGGGGAAGAACTCTTTTTCGAGAATCTCGTTTCATTCTGTTTCAAGAACTAAGGGGAAGAACTCTTTTTCGAGAATCTCGTTTCATTCTGTTTCAAGAAATGAGGATAAGAACTCTTTGTCGGGAACCTCTTTTCGTTCTGTTTCAAGAAATGAGGATAAGAACTCTTTTTCGAGAATCCCTTTTCATTCTGTTTCAAGAACTAAGGGTAAGAACTCTTTTTCAAGAACCTCTTTTCATTCTGTTTCAAGGAATGAGGGGAAGAACTCTTTTTCGGGAATCCCTTTTCATTCTGTTTCAAGAAATGAGGGGAAGAAATGTCTTTGCCTTAAAAGTCTCCCCTAGTCCTCCCTAGTCTCCCCTAGTCTCCCCTAGTCTCCCTACTTCATCCGCTTAATCATATATTCAAATGCTCCCTTGACCGCCTCGCGCTGTGTGGCAAGCAACTCAAAGGTATTGATGCGCTTGAGCGTCGCCCTACTATTCACCATCGGCGTCACACGTCCGATTTGTTGGAAAATATCATTTGTCTGTCCCCACATACGCTGCTCCTCAAACGTTCCAAAGCGAGGATCAATGCGATTGGGAACAAAGAACAATTCGGCTTTCATTTCTGGACTATGCGCCTTGAGCGTATTGATCACCTGCACGAACGTCCCTGTTGAATCGAGTGTTTTCTCTTCATACTCATAGGGACAAACAATATAATCTGCATTGGCAAAAAGCGGCACCAATCCGTCTTCACTGACATTACCGGGCGAATCGAAAAGCACAAAACCTTCCACCTGAGATGCCGAATCCATCAGTTGCTGCATCAGTGCGGGCTCGCTCACGTCGAAATCCTGCACGCTATAAGGCTCTTCCACACCTTTATAGATTTCAGCATCCTTTTGCCGTTGCATAAGAATGGTTTTCTGTAAGTCGGTGTCAATGATACAAACTGGCTTGCGCTTGTAAGCCAAATAGTTGGCAAACAAAATACAGAGTGTACTCTTCCCCACCCCACCCTTCTGATTGGCAAATACTATTTTTTTATTTTTCATTATTTATATTTTTATATACTTATATATCTTTTTATTTATCCGTTTGACTATTTATATTTTTAAATTTTCATAGTTTTATATTTTTACTCTTAGTCGTTAATCCTAGGCTTCATAGTCTCCCCTAGTCTTCCTAGTCCTCCCTAGCCTTCCCTAGGCTCCCTAGTCCTCCGCTCCTTCCACCGCCTTTCGCATCAACACGAAAGGCAACACCGACAAAACAAAACTCGCCACACGCATCAACCCATAATAGGTAGACAATTCAGCCAAGGTCAATCCGCCTACCTCAGTATATAAATAGGTATAAACACCCGAAAGCATCAGCACCAACGTGGGACAAACCATAAGCGCAACACCTAAAAGACGCAAACTCCCACGATAAAAAACTGTCAATACACCACCCAAAGCCAACTCCGCACCATAAACCACCATTGCCGTAAGGGGCACAAAGTTACGCCGAAAACCCTCAAACTCCGAAACAACAACATTTGCACCTTCGGTTACCTCTACCCCACTTGACCACAAACTTGCCACACCATTGAGCGCCACAAAAACCATCAGAACGACGACCAATAATTGCAACGAAAAACGTGACAACCGCACAAACCCTCGTCGCAAAACATCGAGTATCAACACTTCACAGACCAAAAACAATGCCTCCATGATTGTCTCAAATCCATCCAACCCACGCATCACATGCAGCCCCGAAAGTAAATCTGCATCGGCATCTGCCGCCGTTCCTGCCCAATGATTCAACAAATTCAATGAACCAACAGCCAACAAAATACCCAACGACCAACTCAAAACCGTACTAAAAGCACGAGAAATCCGAATTTTATTTATTTTTATTTCTACTTTTTTCATTATCTATATTTTTATATATTCATATTTTAAATTATCAAAACAACCACACATTTAATCATATATATATTTAAACAAAAATATAAAAGAACACAAATATAAAAACATTTAAACAATATTACACAAAAACACAATTACATATAAACGCATTTCCATAATTATATTTCTATATACCAATGTAACAATTTACTTGTATTTTTATATATTTATCTAATTGTATTTTCACGCAAAGAGCATTTACCAACCACTACTGTGATTTTCAAAAACGCGACTCAAACTTCTGACTTCATCACTCAAGAAGCGCTATTTTCATCAACTCAATGTGTGATGGTGCAAAAATACACAATTATCTGAATATTGCAAAATATTTTCAGAGATTTATTTTTTTATTCTTTTCTGTGAATATATTTAAAATGATTTATATTTTTATATATTTACAAAAAAAAGAAACGCAGAGTCTGCAAAAAGCTGCCAAAACCTCAATTTGCCATTAACACTTCCGCTTTCGGGATTTCGCTCGAGAATTTCTTTTTATAATTCGATAAACTGCGACAAATTGGGAAAAATTTCAAACGAGCAAAAGAAAAGAAGATAATTCACATGAAATAAAGCCTTATTCCGTTGCATCTGCGACAAATTAGGAAGTTATTTTTGAGGGGTCAAAAATGCTCGTAAATCACTTATAAATAGAGTGTTGGATAGTAAGCTAAAATGAAAGTGCGACAAAAAAGTGAAAAAATTTATGGATTTCTGTCGCTTTTACGTGAATCATCTTTTATTTCGGGCTGAAAATGAAGATAAAAAGGACTAAAAGTTCACTTCAATGGCTTACGAGAAAGCTCCCTATTTGTCGCTCTTTTGTGCTTTGCATTCGCCTGCACCGTGAAATTTCCGCTTGACAACTGTGGCTCAGTAAGTGGGTAAATGAGGTTCAGCGGCTTGTGAAATATACCTCACTTACCTGCGCAGTGAAGCTTCAAGACACAATGCTACACCTCGAGCGTTATTGCCTGATTTTCAAGCTGCAAAAAGGATGAAAAAGTATGCGTTAATGCTGAAAACAGAACAAAAATCTGAAGAAAAATGCAGAAAAACTCCAAAAAACACAAAGCGTTCAAGAAAGAAAAGTGCTGCAACCTCCAAAAAACAGAGAGAAAAAAGTCAAAGTGCGACAAATAGGGAGGTTGCGCAAAAACCGCTTGGTAAAATCATCGCCGCGCGAAGCGGCGGCAGAGCACCCCAAAAAGAAAAAATCAACGAAAGAAAGAAAAATTAATTTCATCACAAAATTTAGATAATCATTAGTCTAATCATTAGTATGATTAGTTAGGACGTTTTAATTATTTAATAATCAGTGGATTACAAGATTATTTGCCGACAAATAGGGAGGTTTCGGGTGACAAATAGGGAATATTGCTGCGACAAATAGGGAATGTGTGTGCGACAGATTAGGAAGAGTTGGTGATGAATTTGCGACTGATTGGGAACTTGGGTGCGACAGGTTGGGAAGAAATGTGTTTTTTATAGATTTTTTCTTTACAAAAATGGGTTTTTGAGGAGGATTAATTTGTTTTTTTCTTCTTGATTTTTGAAGAGTGTGTTTTTTTTGTTTCTTAAATTGATTTTTTAGAGATTTGTAATTGTTTGATAAATAGGTTTTTATGATTAGTTTTTCTTTTGGTGCGACAAAATGGGAAGATTTCTTGAAAGATGTTCTGTTGTTTTTGCGACAAAATGGGAAGAATATGAAAAAAGTTTACAAAATAGGGATGACTAGGGATGACTAGGGGAGACTAGGGGAGATTAGGGAGGACTAGGGAGGCTAGGAAGGCTAGGAAGGCTAGGGAAACCTAGAGAGCTCAGTAGGGGCGAACCAGTGTGTTCGCCCGCCCAGAAACCCTAGAAGTCCTAGGAGAACCTAGGTGATCTAGGGAGACCTAGAGAGCCTAGAGGATCTAGGCAGGGTTAAAGGTAACGCGCATTGCTTTTTGGCAACAAATGTTACCAAGAGTTTGGAACGCAAATGGCACATTTGTGGCTAAGGGCGCATTTATGGTGAAAAATTGGTGTGAGAATAGCACATTTATGGTGAAAACGTGGTGTGAGTGTGGTGAAAATGGTTTTGGCATTGATTTTGTTTCTTTTCTTTGTGAGAATGACTGTATGTGGTAGGCAGGGCGACATTAGATGCTCGCTGCTTCTATTATATCTTTAGATATAATATGCGGTCTTCTTTTTGGACGAAAAGACAAAGCCTTTGGCAGCGATGAAAAGGTTGTTGTATGAACGAATGGTTATTCAAAGTTCGTAGCAGGGAAAGTTCATAGCCGCTATAAGCCTCTTTTGGGGGAGTAAGTAGCTGTTTTGAGATCCCTGAAAAGCTCCCTTTCCGGATGCTCTTTTTCAAAGTAACTAGTTGATAATCAATCATACAGTTTTGAGGAGAGTCGAGCTTGGAAGAAGTCGCTGTTTTAGGTGCAATGTGTGTGGCATTCAATCTCAATAAAAGTTTAAAAATATTTTTATATAAATATATTTGTAATTCTTTTGTCAGGGGGGTATGTGCTGTAGAAATAAATGTTTTTATATAATTATGTGTGTAAGTAAATATGGATTTATGTTGTTATTTAGTGGGATGTTTATATAAATATTTAAAAAGATAATAATAGAGATATTTTTAAAAGTAAAAATAATCTTATATGTATGTGTTTCTATATATTAATATATAAATGTAAAAATAAAATTATAAAAATATGGCAAAGATAGAAAAAGGTAAAGTATTTTCAATTGGTGCATCGATTGATTATGCAGAAGGTAGTGTAGTGAGTAAGGAAGTGGTGCACAATGCTGCAGGCAGTGTGACGCTCTTTAGTTTTGATGCAGGTCAGGGTTTGTCGGAGCATTTTGCCCCTTTCGATGCGTTGTTGTCGGTGGTGGATGGTGAGATGGACTTAACCGTCGAGGGAGAGACCCACGTGGTGCACACGGGTGAGAGTTTTGTGATTCCTTCGGGTGCGTGCCATTCGGTGGCTGCACGTGAGCGGTTTAAGATGACCATCACGATGATCAGAGGGTGATTTTTTCTTAAAAAATGTGTAATCGTTCTTTTGTGGGCGTTTTTCAGAGCAAGAAATGAGAGGGAATAGAAAAGTTATTTACTTTCTTTTCTCTCTTTTTGCTTTATTGGTTGTAAAGCGTTATATTTGCAGGTTGTTTGTCGTGGGCAAGCTAGGGATGACTAGGAAAGACTAGGGGAGACTAGGAGAACTAGGGAGAACTAGGGAGGACTAGGGAAAACTAGGAAGACTAGGGAAAACTAGGAAGGACTAGGAAAACTAGGGAGGTTCTGAAATTCTTTAGAGCGTTTATGCTTGTTCAAGATTTAGTAATCAGTTAATTTGCTGATGATCAAAAGAAATCGAATATCAAGGAATTATGAACACAGAGAGAATAAGCACAGAGAAAATGAACACAGAGAAAGATAAGCCCAAGGTGTTGCGGGGGTATCTTAACTATAAAGATCTCTATTTTTATCAGAAAGCAGATGCTATTTATCAATTGACATATATCTTTTGTCAACGTTTTTTGTCGCAGTATGGTGACAGAACCATCGATCAAATGGTGCAAGCAGCACGGTCGGGTAAGCAAAATATTGTGGAGGGGATAGAGGCTGGTAATACTTCGGCAGAAACAGAAATAAAACTTCTGAATGTTGCGCGCGCCTCGTTGCAAGAGCTCAGAGAAGATTATGAGGATTTTCTACACACTCGCCAACTGACGATCTGGACGGTTGAACACGTTCGATATGCTGCATTGATCGGATTTTGCAAAATCAACAATCGTGCAGCTGCCTATACGGCTTTTGCCCAGAAATGGACAGCTGAAGAGTTTTGTAACACGTTGCTCACGCTGTGCCACATGGCGGACAAGATGATGTGTGCATATCTTGTACGAAAGGAGCAGTTGTTTGTGGAGCAAGGTGGGATAAAGGAGCGTATGTATGCAGCGCGAACGGGCTATCGGAAAGAACAAGAGGAGAAAATGAGGCGTCTTCAAGAGGAAAATAATAGGTTGCGGGCTGAGAATATGCAGTTGCGGGAGAAATTAGGGATGACTAGGGATGACTAGGGAGGCTAGGGAGGCTAGGGAGACTAGGGAGGACTAGGAGAACTTAGGAGAACCTAGGAGAAAGTTAGGGAAGCCTAGGATGACTAGAAAGACTAAGGGGGGTGAAGATGCCCTAAATTAAAGTTGTGTGGCGAAATTTTAGCGAAAAAATTTTGCTATGTTATTACTTATGCTTACTTTTGAACCCAAATAAGCAAATGCCTAAATTTATTATAAAAAACAATATATGGTACGAGAAAAACAAATCGTAGAATGTGTTCCTAATATTAGCGAAGGACGCAACAAGGAAATTATCAAACAAGTCACAGATGAAATAGAACGTGTGAAGGGTATTAAGCTCCTTGATGTAGACCCGGGAGAGGCTACGAATCGCACGGTTATTACTTTTGTGGGTTCACCCGATGATGTGGTGGAAGCTGCATTCCAATGTGTAAAGAAGGCTGCGCAACTCATCGATATGCGTCAACACCACGGAGCGCATCCACGTATGGGTGCAACCGACGTTTGTCCGCTCATTCCTGTGGCAGGTATTACGTTGGAAGAATGTGCTGCATTGGCACGCCAATTGGCAGAAAGGATTGCAAGAGAATTGGCCGTTCCTTGCTATTGCTATGAAGCGGCAGCACGCACGCCCGAACGTCGCAATTTAGCGGTTTGTCGCAAAGGTGAATATGAAGGTTTACAAGAGCGTATGACCATCGAGAACGAAGCACCCGATTTTGGTGCACGTCCATGGGATGAAGGTGTGGCAAGAACTGGTTGTACGGCAGTGGGCGCACGCGATTTCCTCATCGCAACCAACTTCAACCTCAACACCACCTCAACCCGTCGTGCCAACGCCATCGCTTTCGACGTGAGAGAAAAAGGTCGTCCACAGCGTGAAGGCGGTTCGCCTGTTGGTAAGCCAATGAAAGATGCCGATGGTAACCCTATCATGATCCCTGGTACGCTGAAAGCCACGAAAGCCATCGGATGGTATATCGATGAATACGAAATCGCACAAGTTTCGATGAATATTACCGACATCAACGTGACCCCGCTTCACATTGCTTTCGATGAAGTGTGTCGTTGCGCCCAAAATCGTGGCGTACGTGTTACAGGTACAGAAATCGTTGGTCTCATCCCCAAGCGCACCCTCATTGAAGCAGGTAAACACTTCCTCAAGAAGCAAAATCGCTCAACGGGTATTCCAGAAGCCGACATTATCAAAATTGCCATTAAATCAATGGGTTTAGACGATTTGAAGGCTTTCAATCCACGTGAAAAAGTCATCGAATATCTCTTGGAAGACGAAGGAAAGAAGCCACTCTTGGTAGACCTCACCGTGAAAGGCTTTGCCGAAGAAACCTCACGTGAATCGCCAGCTCCGGGTGGTGGAACAATCGCTGCCTATATGGGTGCACTCGGTGCCGCACTCGGAACAATGGTTGCCAACCTTTCAAGCCACAAAGCGGGTTGGGACGCACGTTGGGAAGAGTTCAGCAACTGGGCAGACAAAGGACAACAGCTCCAACGCGAACTCCTCGTCTTGGTAGATGAAGACACCGAAGCCTTCAACCGCATCATGGAAGCCTTTGGGTTGCCAAAGGGAACAGATGAAGAAAAGGCGGCTCGCACGGCAGCCATACAAGCTGCTACACGCTTTGCAACGGAAGTTCCACTCCACACAATGAAAGCCGCATTCAACGTCTTTGAACTCTGCAAGGCAATGGCAGAAGAGGGTAATCCAAACAGTGTTTCAGACGCAGGAGTAGGCGTTTTGGCAGCACGTGCGGCTGTTTTGGGCGCAGGCTTGAACGTGAAAATCAACGCATCGGGACTCAAAGACCGAGAAGTTGCTGATAAGTTTGTGGCAGAAGCCAATGAACTCATCGAAAAAGCCAATCAGCTCGAAGCGGAAATCCTTAAAATAGTAGAAAGCAAACTTTAAAACCATAAGTCAGAAAGGGGACTTCTTTGTGCGTCAAAGGCTGGTTTTGAAAATTACCTTTGTGGCATTTTTAGAACATGCCTTACATGATAGATGCGTGAGGAAGTTCCCACTTTTCCGAAAATAAAAACCATCGAAAAAATGACAAACGAACAATTTAAAGCCGATATTTGTGCAGGCATACCAGACACATTGCCTGAACTACAAGCCTACGATACCACTATCAATCACGCACCCAAACGCAAGGAAATTCTCACCGAAGACGAGAAAAAACTTGCCATTCGCAACGCCTTGCGCTATTTTCCCAAGAAATTCCACGCAACGCTCGCACCCGAATTTGCAGAAGAGTTGCGCACCTACGGCCGCATCTATATGTATCGCTTCCGCCCTACGTATGAGATGTATGCACGCCCTATCGATGAATATCCACATCGTTCGCAACAGGCGGCAGCCATCATGATGATGATTCAAAACAATTTGGACAAAGCCGTGGCACAACATCCCCACGAATTGATTACTTATGGAGGTAATGGTGCCGTGTTCCAAAATTGGGCGCAATATCGTCTTGTGATGAAATACCTCAGCGAAATGACCGACGAACAGACCCTCGTGATGTATTCGGGTCATCCGCTCGGTCTCTTCCCTTCACACAAAAATGCACCTCGTGTGGTGGTTACCAACGGAATGGTCATCCCCAACTACTCTAAACCCGATGATTGGGAACGTTTCAATGCATTGGGTGTGAGCCAGTATGGACAAATGACAGCCGGTTCTTACATGTACATCGGTCCGCAAGGTATCGTTCACGGTACAACCATCACCGTCCTCAATGCCGCACGCAAAGTGGGTGGTGACAATATGAAGCTCTTTGTTACGGCAGGTCTCGGCGGTATGTCGGGTGCACAACCAAAGGCTGGTAACATCGCTGGTGTGGTGAGCATTACGGCAGAAATCAATCCCCTTGCAGCCCAAAAACGCTATGAACAAGGATGGGTAGACGAACTCCATACATCGCTCGATGAACTCATCCCCGCAGCCCAAAAAGCTGTAGCCGAAAAGCGCACCGTTTCAATGGCATACGTGGGCAACGTTGTAGACCTTTGGGAACGTTTGGCAGCCGAGAACATCCACGTAGACCTCGGTTCCGACCAAACATCGCTCCATAATCCTTGGGCAGGTGGCTACTATCCAGTAGGTGTTTCTCTGGAAGAAAGTAATCGAATGATGGCAGAAGAGCCAGAATTGTTCAAAGAAAAAGTGCAAGAATCATTGCGTCGTCAAGTGACAGCCATCAATCAGCTCACTGAGCGAGGTATGTATTTCTTCGACTATGGCAATGCCTTCCTCTTGGAATCAAGCCGCGCCGGTGCCGATATTATGGGCGAAAATGGTAAGTTCCGTTATCCTTCTTACGTTCAAGACATTATGGGTCCAATGTTCTTCGACTATGGTTTCGGACCATTCCGTTGGGTTTGTTCATCGGGCGACCCTAAAGATTTGGAAGCCACCGACCGCATCGCTACCGAGGTGTTAGAAGAAATGCGTAAGACGGCAACGCCAGATATCATTGGGCAGTTGGACGACAATATCCATTGGATTAAGGAAGCCGGCAAAAATAAATTGGTAGTTGGTTCACAGGCTCGTATTCTCTATGCCGATTCAGAAGGTAGAACGAAGATAGCATTGGCTTTCAACGAGGCTATTAAGCGTGGCGAAATCAGCCGTCCAGTGGTTTTAGGTCGCGATCACCACGACGTATCGGGTACCGATTCGCCTTTCCGTGAAACAAGTAATATCTACGATGGTTCGCAATTCTGTGCCGATATGGCAGTTCATAACGTCATTGGCGATGCCTTCCGTGGCGCAACATGGGTGTCGATCCACAATGGTGGTGGAGTAGGCTGGGGCGAAGTGATGAACGGCGGTTTCGGAATGGTCATCGATGGTGGTGAAGATGCCGAACGCCACATTCGTCAAATGTTGCTTTGGGACGTGAACAATGGTATTGCTCGCCGCAGCTGGGCACGCAATCAAGGTTCGATGGATGCTATTCAGCGAGAGATGGATCGCACACCGGGGCTTTGCGTTACGCTGCCTAACCTCGTTGACGATGCTGTGTTGGAGAATTTAATTTAAGAATTATAGGGAATAGGGGGCTAGGGTTTCCTAGGCTCTCCTAGGATTTCTAGGCGGGCGAACACACAGGTTCGCCCCTACGAGGTTCTCTAGGCTTCCCTAGTTTTCCTAGGCTCCCTAGGCATCCTAGATTTCCCTAGGCATCCCTAGTCCTTCCTATTCCCCCCCTAAAAATCAAAAGAAAAACAATGAAACACCAAATAAGTGCCGACCATCTTTCAATCGAAAGAATAGGCGAAATATTAGAAAAAAACATTCAATTAGAACTCTCTGCCGATGCACGCCAACGCATCATCAAATGCCGTGAGTATCTCGATAAAAAAATAGAAACCTCTGAAAAACCTATCTATGGCGTAACAACAGGCTTTGGTTCGCTCTGCAAAATTTCCATCGATAAGCAACAACTCTCTGATCTTCAAAAAAATCTGATGATGTCGCACGCTTGTGGTGTAGGCGAGAGAGTGCCTAACGAAATTGTGAAAATCATGCTCCTCTTGAAGGTGCAGTCTTTGAGCTATGGCTATTCGGCTTGTCAAGTGGAAACGGTTGAACGCCTCATTGACTTCTTCAATAACGACATCTATCCAGTGGTCTATGCCCAAGGCTCTTTGGGTGCATCGGGCGACCTCGTTCCGCTGGCACATCTCTGTCTGCCCTTGCTCGGCATTGGCGAAGTGGAATACAAAGGGCGTGTTATTTCTGGCGAAGAAATGTTGCGCGAGATGAATTGGCAACCTATTCAATTGGTTTCTAAGGAAGGGTTGGCACTTCTCAATGGTACACAAAACATGAATGCCTATGCTGTTTGGGCACTCTTGCAAAGTGCGCGTTTGAGCGACTGGGCAGACAAAATTGGTGCGATGTCATTAGAAGCCTATGATGGTCGCATCGAACCTTTCACCCACGCTGTGCATGCCGTTCGTCCACACCAAGGACAAATTCAAACCGCTGCCCGCATTCGTGAACTACTCGAAGGTAGCGAACTCATCAAGCAACCAAAGGTGAATGTGCAAGACCCTTATTCTTTCCGTTGTATGCCACAGGTACACGGTGCATCAAAGGATACGATTGCCTACGTGAAATCGGTTATCGACATTGAAGTGAATGCTGCGACCGATAACCCCACCGTTTGCCCCGACGAAGATCTCATCATCTCAGCAGGTAACTTCCATGGCGAACCTATTGCGCAACCAATGGATTTCCTTGCCATTGCCCTTTGCGAATTGAGCAACATTTCTGAACGCCGCATCTATAAGCTCGTTTCTGGCACACGTGATCTGCCTAGCTTCTTAGTGGCAAAACCGGGTGTTAATAGCGGATTTATGATTCCACAATATGCAGCTGCATCCATCGTGAGTCAAAGTAAGATGTATTGTACACCAGCTTCTGCCGATAGCATTCCGTCATCGCAAGGTCAGGAAGACCACGTGAGTATGGGAGCAAACGCTGCCACGAAACTCTATCAGGTGGTGCTCAACACGGAACGTGTTTTGGCAATCGAACTTTTCAATGCAGCCCAAGCATTGGAGTTCCGTCGTCCGCTGAAATCATCGCCTGCCATCGAAGCCATTTTCGAGGCATATAGAAAGGAAGTGCCTTTCATTGAGAATGATGAATTTATGGCGCCTCATATTGCTAAATCGGTGGAATTTTTGCGCAGGGGTTAAGGAAAGCTAGGGAAGTCTAGAAGTCCTAGGAAAGTCTAGTAGTGGCGAACCTATGTGTTCGCCCGCCTAGGAAACCCTAGTTCTCCCTAGTCCCCCTAGACTTCTATCTTTAAAAACAACGAAAATGAAATTACTGATAAAAAATATTGGTATTCTTGCAGGCATCCACGAGGCAGGTAAACGCTGTTTGGCAGGTGCAGAGATGGGCGAGCTGCCAAAAATCGAGCAAGCCTATCTTTATGCCGAAAATGGGCGCATAGCAGATTATGGTTCGATGGACCAACTGCCAGAAGTAGCGACAGATACAACCATCGTTGATGCGGAAGGTGGGGCAGTGTTGCCATCATGGTGTGATTCTCATACCCACATTGTTTTTGCGAGTAGTCGGGAGCATGAGTTTGTGGACAAAATCAAAGGGCTGAGCTATGAAGAAATTGCTCAGAATGGCGGAGGCATCCTTAATTCAGCCGACCGATTGCATGAACTTAGCGAAGATGAACTCTATGTGCAAGCGATGAAACGTGTTGATGAAGTCACTCGCAAAGGCACGGGCTGCATAGAAATCAAGAGCGGTTACGGACTCAACACCGAAGACGAACTAAAGATGCTTCGCGTCATTCGTCGTATCAAGGAATCGACAAAGCTGAAAGTAGTTGCCACGTTCTTAGGCGCACATGCCGTTTCACGCCCTTATATTGGTAGGCAAAGTGCGTATGTAGATTTGGTGATCAACGAAATGTTGCCCGCTGTGGGAAAAGCAGGACTTGCAGAGTTTGTAGATGTCTTTTGCGATAAAGGATTTTTCACCCCCGAGGAAACTGCCCGCATTCTTGAGGCAGCTGCCCAATATGGTATGCGTCCGAAGATTCATGCTGAAGAATTGGCGGCATCGGGCGGTGTAGAAATAGGTGTGCGCTATGGTGCTTTGTCTGTGGATCATTTAGAGAGTATGACCGAAGCTACGATCGAACAATTGCGAGGCAGTCAGACCATGCCGACTGCGCTTCCCGGTACATCCTTTTTCCTCAATATGCCGTTTGCTTTAGGGCGCAAAATCATTGACAGCGGACTCCCTTTGGTACTTGCCAGCGACTATAACCCCGGCTCAACACCATCGGGCGATATGAAATTCATTGTCTCTTTGGCGTGTATCAAGATGCGACTGATGCCAGCCGAAGCCATCAATGCTGCCACGCTTAACGGTGCTTGTGCCATGGGATTAAGCCAAGACTATGGGTCGATCACCCGAGGAAAGGTTGCCAATTTCTTCATCACCGACCCATTGCCCTCTATCGATTTCATTCCCTATGCCTACACAACTCCCATCGTGAGGCGTGTGTTCCTTCAAGGCGAGGAGGTTTAATCCAAATGGTTACATATTAGAAAGTTAATGCTTAAAACAGAAAAAAGCTCAGACGAAAATATCGCCTGAGCATTTTTGTTTTATAGATAGGAAGTTTAACTTTCCGTAAAATTCTTGATGCGTTGTTCTTCCGATAAACGGCAGATGAGGAGCGTACCCTCTTTTTCAGCCACGATGTAGCCATCAAGTCCCTGTACCACTACCTTTTTCATATCTGCCACATGGACAACACAGTTTTTGCTGTCGCACATCTGTATATTGTTTCCTATGAGTGCATTGCCATATATGTCATGGGCGAGTTGAAGATGAAGCGAGCCCCATGTGCCTAAGTCGCTCCATCCGAAATCGGCAGGGCAAACAAAAATTTCTTCGGCTTTCTCCATGATGGCATAGTCCACCGAGATGCCCTCACATTCGGGATACATTCGGTTAATGGCGGCTTGTTCGTCAGGCGTGCCAAGTATAGGGAAGAGGTCTTCAAAGATGCGTGCCATGCTGGGTTGATAAATGCGGAAAGCATTGATGATGGTTGATACGTTCCAGATGAAGATGCCAGCATTCCAAAAGAAATTGTTCTTTGCGATGTATCGTTTTGCCGTTTCCAAGTCGGGTTTTTCACGAAACTGATCCACACGGAAAATTTCCTTGTTGCGTGCCGAGGGTGTAGAGAGGTCGGCTTGGATATATCCGTAGCCTGTTTCGGGACGTGTGGGTTTCATGCCGAGTGTGAGGATGGCATCGGTTTCTGCTGTGAATTTCAGGCTGTTGGTGATGATGCGGCGAAATTCCATCTCGTTGGTAACGATGTGGTCGCTGGGCGTAATGACAATATTGGCTTTTGGGTCGTTTTTCTTGATGCGCCAGCTCACATAAGCGATACACGGTGCAGTGTTGCGCCGACAGGGTTCGCTGAGGATATTCTCTTGAGGAACTTCGGGCAGTTGCTGCCGGACAATGTTCACATACTTTTCGTTCGTCACCACCCATACGTTTTCTGGGCGTGTGATGCCTTGAAAGCGGTCATAGGTGAGTTGCATCAGCGATCGCCCTACACCGAGTACGTCGATGAATTGTTTGGGTTGTTCGGCAGTGCTCATTGGCCAAAAGCGGCTGCCTATTCCGCCAGCCATGATAACGAGATGATTGTTTGTATGCAGCATATTGATTTTATTTTTCTGATGATTTTTTACCTAAATCTGTTCCCCCTCAAATGCAAATATACAAATAAAAAATTGAGAAAGACAAATTTTTGTTCATCTTTCTCAATTATTGTTCAATTT
This sequence comes from Prevotella sp., assembly GCA_022779305.1. Lineage (GTDB taxonomy): Bacteria > Bacteroidota > Bacteroidia > Bacteroidales > Bacteroidaceae > Prevotella. Next base: position 69,975 of record JALFSW010000021.1, read on the forward strand.
TGTGTTTAACCCCAATTCGGTCTAATGAGCTAAAATCTGAAGCTCAATTGCAGATCGACCATTGAATAGCCTGGGTCGGCTTGTGCACGATTATAGACATAGGCATATTCGCCAGAGAGTTGTACGTTTTTTGTGAACTTATAGTTCAAACCGATTTCATAAAGTGTGCATTGTGTGGCAGCTGTTTTGTCGGCTTGATACATGTCGTAGCGTGCCTTGGCGTAGAGTTTTTCCTTTTTGATGGGTGCGATAACCATCGCATAAACGCCCTGTGCCTTGTTGCCCAGTGAGCTGATGTTGCAATCTTTTGCGCCTTCGTCGTTCGTATTGACGAGCGTTTTAGCGAAAGCATCGCCCACTGAATGCGCATATTCCGAGCGGAATGTCCAATCGTTTTTCTTGTATTCTGCCGAGAAAGCATAGCGGCGTTGTTGCAAACTGCGCACACCCTCGTGCTTGATGCCGTTTTCTGTCCATGTGCCTTTGCGGGCATAAGATCCTGTCCAGCCGAACCATCCGATGCGCATACCTTTCACGGGCATTACCCAAATGCCGCCGATGAGGTTTTTCTGTTGGTCGACGTCCTTTACGTTTATTCCTTGTCCGTTGAAGATACCCACTTGATAGTGAACAAGGTTGCGTCCGGCTTTGTTTTTCAAGAAATCACCTTGGAGTTGCACACCGATGTCTCGACCATTCGAACTGTGTTTACCGCTGCGATCGCTGAAACCTGCAAACTTTAAAACCACCTGAGAATAGGTGTAAAAGCCTTGTTCAACGGGATGGATGGGGTTCTCAAAGGTGAAAGGATTTTTGAATTGTCCCACCTTCACTTTCAGAAACTCGTGCTTCTGCCATTCTGTGAAAAGGTCTACCACGCGTGGCGAACTTCCCAGCGTTGAGGTGTTGCCATTAAACTGAATTTGTGCTTTCCAATACCAGTCGCTGCCTGCACGTCCTTCGAGTGCGATACGTCCTAAGCGTAGGTCGAATGAATTTCTCTTTGCGCCCTCTTGCCAACTGGCTTGATACTGTCCGATGCCGTAGCCCGATAGCTTCACATTGTTGATCCACTTAGGCGTTTGCGCCTTTGCCGAAGCAAAGCCCAAAGCCATGAGCCCCGCTAATAAATAATGTTTCATGTCTTGTTTTTTAAATTAAGTTCAAGATTAATCATTGCAAAGGTAAGCAATAAAACCGATACTGAAGAAAAATTTTTGTCAAATTCTTTGTTTCCCTATATGTCAAGACTGACAGAATAAATCGGTCGGAGGTGGTAAAGATTGGCAGATTTTGTTTTTTGGCACGATTTTCGCATATTGGGCTATCGAAGGTGAAAGACTTTCGATGAAGCTGAAAGTTTTCCTAAGAAATTAGGTGAAAATCTTCCAGAGAAATGAAAGTAAGAAAATAATTAAAATAAATTTATCGTATGACAATTAAACCCTTATCAGACAGAGTATTGATTCTCCCCATCGAGGCAGAACAGAAAGTAGGTGGAATCATCATCCCCGACACAGCGAAAGAAAAACCACAGCGTGGTCGTGTGGTGGCAGTGGGCAACGGAACGAAAGACGAACCAATGGTGCTCAAGGCTGGCGATGAAGTGTTCTATGGTAAATATGCAGGCACAGAAATCGAAAACGACGGTGAAAAATATCTCATGATGCGCCAAAACGATGTGTTGGCGATAGTGGAATAAAGTAGGGGGATAGGGAGCCTAGGAGAACCTAGGGAAACCTAGAGAGCCTAGGGAAACGAGGGATGCCTAGAAAGTCTAGGGAATGCTAGAAGAGCCTAGAAAAACGAGAAACCCTCCCACCCACAAACAAAGAACTTTATAAGGAATTTAAAACTAAAAACAACAATGGCAAAAGAAATAAAATTCAATAAAGACGCTCGTGAATTGCTCAAGAGCGGTGTAGACCAATTGGCAAACGCAGTGAAAGTTACGCTTGGTCCTAAGGGCAGAAACGTAGTAATTGGTAAGAAGTTTGGCGCACCTCAAATCACAAAAGACGGTGTAACCGTGGCAAAGGAAGTTGAACTTGAAGACAACTTTGAAAATGCTGGTGCACAATTGGTGAAGAGCGTGGCAAGCAAAACTGGCGATGATGCCGGCGACGGAACAACAACTGCAACTATTCTCACCCAAGCCATCGTGAATGAAGGGCTGAAAAACGTTGCAGCGGGTGCAAATCCAATGGATCTCAAGCGTGGTATTGATAAGGCTGTGGCAAAAGTCGTGGACTACATCAAGGCAAGTGCTGAAATTGTGGGCGATAACTATGACAAGATCGAACAAGTGGCAACCGTCAGTGCCAACAACGACCCTGAAATTGGGAAGCTCTTGGCTGATGCGATGCGCAAAGTATCGAAAGATGGCGTTATCACCATCGAAGAAAGCAAAACACGCGACACCACAATTGAAGTGGTGGAGGGTATGCAATTCGATCGTGGTTACCTTTCTGGCTACTTCGTAACCGATACTGAAAAGATGGAGGCATTGATGGAAAACCCTTACATCCTCATCTACGACAAGAAAATTTCAAACGTGAAAGATTTCTTACCTATCCTCCAACCTGCTGCCGAAAGCGGACGCCCACTCTTGGTCATCGCTGAAGACGTAGACTCGGAAGCATTGACCACGCTCGTTGTCAATCGTTTGCGTGCAGGTTTGAAAATCTGTGCAGTGAAAGCCCCTGGCTTTGGCGACCGCCGAAAGGCTATGTTGGAAGATATCGCTGTGCTCACGGGTGGTGTGGTTATCAGCGAAGAAAAAGGTCTTTCGCTCGACAAGGCTACGCTCGATATGCTCGGAACGGCTAAGAAAGTAACCGTATCGAAAGATTTCACAACCATTGTTGATGGTGCGGGTGCAAAGGAAGAAATCGCAGAACGTGTGAACCTCATTAAGAGTGAAATTGCTAACACGAAGAGTGCTTACGACAAAGAAAAACTCCAAGAACGTTTGGCAAAACTTTCTGGTGGTGTGGCTGTGCTCTACGTGGGTGCCAACTCGGAAGTGGAAATGAAAGAAAAGAAAGACCGCGTTGATGATGCCCTTTGCGCAACACGTGCCGCAACGGAAGAAGGCGTGGTTGTTGGTGGTGGCACAACCTACATTCGTGCGCAAGCCCAACTCACTGATCTTAAGGGTGAAAACACTGACGAACAGACGGGTATCAACATCGTTTATCGTGCGATTGAAGAACCTTTGCGTCAAATCATTGCCAACGCAGGTGGCGAAGGTGCTGTTGTTGTGAACAAGGTGCGCGAAGGTGAAGGCGACTTCGGCTACAACGCACGCCGCGATCAATATGAAGATCTCCGTGCGGCTGGTGTTATCGACCCTGCAAAAGTGGCACGCGTAGCACTCGAGAATGCTGCATCTATTGCGGGTATGTTCCTCACAACGGAATGTCTCATTGTTGACAAACCTGAAGAAATGCCTGCAATGCCAGCGCAACCAGGTATGGGCGGTATGATGTAAAGAGGGGAGGAGCTAAAGAGTTTTTAGCGACTTTCAAAATTAATACAAAATTGAACAAGAGGGTGTATCAAAATTAAGTTTTATGATGCATCCTCTTTTCTTTTGCAATGATAGTTGGGAAATCAGGACTAGGCCGACTTTTTAGTTATGATTCCATTTTTGTCGTATCTAACGT
>JALFSW010000081.1 GCA_022779305.1 Prevotella sp.
CTAATGACCGATTTGGATTAAAACTATACTTCAGAGCCAAGCTTGTAAAGGCAACTTTCATGCTGAAGTATAGTTTTAAAGAGCTACTATTTAATGGTTTGCTTTTCCTTTGCGCAAGAAAAAAACAACAATGAAAGGGAGAAGGTTTACCAAAGCAACGAGCACAAAGAAACGCTGATACCCCACATTCTCTTGCAAAACGCCCGTAAACCACCCCGAAAGCATCGCCGAAAAGGCTGCAATCGCACTCGCAACCGAATAACGGAAAGTAGAGTATCGTCCTTGCGAACAATAAATAAGTAAAAAGACGTATGCCATGATGCCAAAACCAAAACCAAAACGCTCAATGGCTACACAAACATTGACCACCGAAAGTGTGGTAACGAAATGAAAACTGAGATAAATATAGAGGAGTTTGGGAAAGGTTATCGCACACGTCATCAACCAAAGCGAACGTTCAAAGCTAAAACGCTGAATGGTTTTTATACCCACCGCACAACCCATCAAGGCAGCCAATCCGCCCACACTTCCATAGACCAAACCCAATTCTTGGGGTGAAAAACTCAAACCTCCATTACTGCCGGGATCAATAAAGAACAAAGGAGCTATCCGAAAGAACATGCCTTCGGGGATGAGGAAGAAGAAAAGAAAGGCTAACAAGGCGACATAGTGGGGCAATTGCATGAAAGTCTTACGTGTTTCGTTCCACCATCGTTGCGTAAGTCCTTCTCCAATAGCAACTGGAGCTTTGCCTTGATAGGCGGGGATAACGAAAGCATGATAGACAAAGAAGACCAAAAACACAAATGACAAGGCATAGAAAACTTTTTGCCAAGCCGTAGACACATTCCTACTAATGACCTCCATATTGCCTGCCAATGCAAGCGGCAAACTCATGCCAAGCACTAACGAGAGCATGAGAAAGAAAGAAAGAGGATTTAGGATTTTGGTGCGTCGATAAACTCGACTGAGCTTATAAATGCGTGCAACAGCCACATCGTGCACCACAGCTGCAGCGGCCGTGATAAAGAAAAACAATATCGATAGCCATTTGGCGTGTTTAGATAGGCTTGCCCACGCAACGCCATACATGGAAAAAGCCATCACGAGTTGCATCAACAAAATCCAATAGCGTTTGCGAAAGAACGATGACACCAAACGCCCTAAAAGCGGACGGAGGATAAGGGGCAAGAAAAAAAACGACGTAAGAAGCGTTATATCTCCATTCGACAATCCCATTCTGTTAAAGAAAATAGACGAAAGAAGAAAGACGATGACATAGGGTAATCCACGTGTAAAATAAACCGTGGGCAACCAAAAACTTTCTTTCCGCTTTAAAAGGGAAAACAACTGCCAAAGAAGCGCTTTAGTCATATAAACACTTTATTTCCACTCCTTTATAATAATGTTGCAATATCTGGTCGTAGGCATAGCCTTGTTCGCCCATCATCGCTGCCCCTATTTGGCACAACCCAACGCCATGTCCCCAACCTGCGCCCCGAAGACGAAACCGCTGAGGAACACCAGCCTTTATTTCGCTTTTTTCCACAAAAAAGGCAGAACTATAAAGATGGCTTTTACTCAAGATACGGCGGATTTCTAATTCCTTACCTATAACAAAACTTCGCTTGCTACCAATGATTTTTAACTTACAAATGCGTCCACTTTTACCTCGTTCCATAGGCAATAGATCCAAAATTTGTCCGAAATCTATCTCGGCTTTGTTGCGCAATAACTCGCTCAAATCGTCCTGCGTGTAATCCTGCGTCCAACGATAAAAGTCATGAGTTTCTTGGTCGTAGTCGTTCAGAACTTGACGCAAAACAGCTTCGTTCTTTGTATTGCAAAAGGCTGAAGGAGAATCGCTTATCCATTGTTCAGCATTTGCATCTATGCGCAAATCAGGCAAGCTATCGGGTAAGGAGGGGGTGTCGGGCAAAGCCGCCAAATAGGGATTTTCTGCTGCGTCCCAACAATATTTAAACTCCTCCATTATTCCCCCACAACATTTGCTGTAACGAGCATCGCAAATCTCACCATCCCACATCAACACTTGTCCTCGTGTAGCAAGAATGGCTTGCTCCACATAGCTATTTGCAATGTTTGTGATGCCTTGGTAGCGCTGGCAATGGTCGTCTGCACAAACATCAAAGAATGTGTGGTCGTCTCTATCGTACCATTTAATACGCTCTTCTTCTGTGTCTATGAGGGTGGTCTGCTGCGTGCGCATAGCTGTTTGTCTGTGTAAATGCGCCATTTGAGCTAAAAGCCAACTCCGAGAAATCACCGCATGGGCTTTCAGCAATTCGAGAGAAGACGTTGCACGCATTTCACTTGAGATGACACTCGTTAGATAACGTTCAACGGCAACATGATTGATAGCCCATATTTTCCCTTCTGCCACAATCAACTCTAACCCACCTTGAAATGTTTGCACTTGCTTGCGCTCCCAATGAAAGGCAATACCTATCGTCACTTCGTCTATCTTGAAAGAAGCATCGGTTGTTTGCGGAAGAAAGTAAAGACGGTCATAAGCAATGCCTTGAAACACTATTTTATCGCCATTGAGCATTGCTTCTTGCTTGCCCATGACCTCCTCATCTTTCAAAAGATAAGGCTGATTGAACGAAAACTGTAAGACAGCTGCATGCACGATGCCCACACGCACTTTAGGTTCACTTTGCCATAAAAGTTGTTTTTCGTCTGCCATAGTTCATTGATGTTTAAGTAGTTTGCTTATCACCTTTTCCATTTGCACCGATGAGGGTACAATCTCTGTCATGATGGTTGTTAGTTTTTCAATTGTCACCCGTTCGTAATCCTCTTTGCGTGGCAAAACAAAAAGTCCGCCCATATCTAACGCACCTGGACTGATTAGAAATTGTGCTTCGCCAATGGCATAATAACAATCGGGGCGATGCTTGGAACGAGGAAAAACAACCGACACGAAAGTATCCTGCGCTTTCCATGCAACGATATTCATCATCGGTTCGGTATCATCTCTTTGCAGAGGCAGTGCATCATAAAGTAACTTAAAAAGCTCGCCACTTGCAGATACAGTCTGCGCCACCAATGCAATGGCAGGAAAAGGATAGTCTTTCAAAAGAAAAAGTCCCTCGTTTTCATTACGCTTCAGAATCGCTTCTGCCGTCTGAAAAAGCGATGAGAATTGTGTCTGAATGGGCAACAAACCGCTTGTTCCTGCCTGAAAATGCAAATGATCTGGTGCACTTGCTCCACATTTCGGTCCATTATAGAACACCATCCATTCGGGATAAGCTTCTAAAAGCCGACAGATGGTTTCGTAGTGTTCGGCAATGGCTTGTGGTTGGTGATGGCGAGAAGGAATGGTGAAATGGATAGGGAGAATTGGAAATGGATTGACGAGGATTTCAAAATCATCGTCGAAAGGTAGGGCTATCTGCACCGCAGGTCGGTTCTTCTCACACAAGAAGCAAGGACGCTCCGCAATCACTTCTTTCTTAATGGATGCGCCTGTGCTAACGATGCGTGCAGGATTGAACTGTGCCTTCAGCATCCCAATTGTTTTCGTTTGCACTTGTTGCAAATCATCAAATCGTTGCTGGGCTGCCGTCCATGTTGCCAATTGACGGAAAAAGAAGTTTCTCATCTTGTTTTAATTACATTGCCTATTTTTTGCTTGGCGCGCCACAAGTTCGATGGTACGCAAACGATCTTTATAAAGATTATTGGCATTCACGCGTTCGATACTTAATGCAGCATCACTATTACCACCCCATCGTCTGCAAAGATAGAGTTCATCATAAATACGTCCTATGCGGAACTGCCGACTGAAAGCTAATCCCATCGCATAGTCTTCGCCATAGCTCGTATTGGGGAATTTAATTGCTCGCGCCAAAGGCGTATAGAAAGCACGTGGTGCACCCAAACCATTGATGCGCAAGGCGTTGTTTGCACCATTTTCGTCTGTCCATTCTCTGTGATCAATGATGCCAGGTGGCAATGTTTTGAGTTCAAAATCACACATGCGGTAAGCCCCAATGACCATTCCTGCCTTTTGTTCGTAAAACGCATTCACTATGCGCTGGAGGGTGTTTTCAGAAGAATAAAGGTCATCGCTATCTAATTGAACGGCAAATCGTCCACATGCTTCGCTATTGATGGCATAATTCCAACATCCGCCAATGCCAAGATCACGTCTATTGGGTTGGAGGTGTACAAGTCGTTCGTTTTCCTTTGCCAGTTGCTGGAGTATCGCTGTGGTTCCGTCCGTAGAATGATTGTCAACCACTATCACGTTATATTCAAAATTAGTGGTTTGTTTCAATGCCGACTGCACAGCGTCTTTGATGGTCTTTTCACGATTAAAAACAGGGATAATGACTGATGCTTCATGCTGAAAGGACGTTGCCTGAAAGTCGGGTGTTTCATATTCATTCATATTCACCAACCCATCTATCAGTCGGAGATGCTCGGTTGCAGCATATTCCATCTCTATTTGCACATCACGATTGCGAGGATTGACATAATCAAATTGCTTTTCTCCACTCAATCGGAGGTCGTCTTCTTTCTCCGTATAGAGATATTCGTTCAAATGAAATAACACGCCCACCCTACTCAAATAAAGTCGAAGTTCAAACCATCCCGCATAATGATAATTGCTTTGTCCCATTGTGGTTGCATAGGCTTTTAAATCAGTGGTACGAAGCAACACCAACGAACCAAAATCAAAATCGTCTCTGAGACTTCCCGCTTGATAATCTATGACTGGATGTGGTTTTCTTTGTCCTGCCGCTTCCGAATAATGATCGGCATAAACCATTGCTGCCTGTGTTTGTTCGGCTACTTGCACAAAGCGTTCTATCGCCTGATAGCCCAATGACAAGGCGGTGGGTTTAAGCAATAAGAGGGTGTAGGGTGCGCTTGATTTTTCGGCAATAAGGCGCATCGTTTGACTTGATAAAAGTGTTTCGATTTGCAAAAAAGATACACCTTCAGGAAGAACAACATGCGCTTGATCGGCTTCTTTCGTGAGAAGATAAATATGCCTTATCACCGTTTCTTCCTGCGATTGAAACATTGTGCAGAGATTTGCAGCCTCTCGGATGTCTTCGCAAGGAAGAAAACATTCTATTTCTTTTAGTTGTTTCATCTATTCTATTTCATTTAGTCCATCCCCTTGACTGTTAAACTGCAAGGAAAACAATTCGGCAGGACAAAGATAATAATAAAATTCTGATTAACAAATAAAGCATTGGAAAGAAAGGCTATTTTTATTACGACATATTCGTAATAAACTAATAACAAAGAAGAAAAATAAAATATTTTAATTTTATTAACAATAATATTTTGCAGGCATTACGAAACTTTCGTAAGTTTGCAGCATATAAATCATAAACTTCATTCAATAATGGAAAGATTAACAAAGCAAGAAGAGGACGTAATGCTGCAAATATGGGAGCTTAAGCAATGCACTGTGAAGCAAGTCTTGGCGCAATTGGATGACCCCAAACCACCCTACACCACCCTCGCTTCTACGGTGAACAATCTCAAGAGGAAGGGATATGTGCAGGCTGCGCAAGCAGGCATTACCTATATATATAGCCCAACAATAGAACAAAGCGACTATAAACGAACCTTTATGAAAGGTTTTGTGAGCGACTATTTCAAAAATTCTTTTCGAGAGATGGTTTCTTTCTTTGCCAAGGAAGAACAGATAAGTCCCGAGGAACTGAAAGATATCATCAAAGAAATTGAAAAAGGAAAAGAAACTGACATTTAAATCCGATCGACTATGGCAATTTATCTCATTAAAATCAATCTCGCACTGATCGTCTTGTTTGGTTTCTATAAACTCATTGCAGCAAACGATACGTTCTTTGCATGGCGCAGAACTGCTCTTTTGAGCATCTATCTTGCAGCGTTGGCTATTCCAGCACTGAACCTTTCGTATTGGATAGAGGAGAGCAACGAGATACATTCGATGGCAAATGCTTATGCGACCAACGTCCTACCGGCATTCACCGTAGAGGCAGAACAGACGGCAAGCATCGGCTGGACAGATGTGTTTGCGATGATTTACATAGGCGTATGGACATTACTTTTCCTACGTTTCGTGGGACAAATCTTGACCATTATCCGACTAAAAAAAAGGTGCAAGACGATGAATATTAATGGTGTGAGGGTCTATGACATGAAAGAGGAAGACTGTCCATTTTCATTCTTCGGATGGATTTTTATCAACACCGAGAAGCACAATCGTCAGGAACTCAATGAAATCATCAGCCACGAACAAACCCATAGCCAACAATGGCATTCTGCCGATGTGGTCTTTGCCGAACTATTCGGTATCTGTTTTTGGATAAATCCGTTTGTTTGGCTTTTAAAGAAAGAGATTTGTCTGAACCTTGAATTTCTTGCCGACAAGCAAGTGATCAAAGGAGGAACAGACAGCAAGGCTTATCAATACCATTTGCTCCGACTGACTTACAGAAAGAAAGTAGCTACGATATCAAATAATTTTAATGTATCACCCTTAAAAAAAAGAATTAAAATGATGAACAAAAAACCTACAAAGGGAATCGGGAAAGCTAAATATGCTTTTTTCCTCCCACTGACAGCTGCCCTACTTTTGGTGAGCAACATCGAAACCGTGGCAAGAACATTGATGAACACAACTGAAAAGTATGCCCCCGAACTTTCAAAAACGATCAAGAAAGCTGTGAAGGCGACTGCAATTCCTGAATTGGTGGAAATCGTGGAAACACAGAAGACGGAAATGCCTATGCTGCCTGCCACGGAAGCGACCGAAGAAGAGGCTACAGAAGTAGCAACAGCAATGGAACAACCCTCCGAAAATATGGCAGAAACCACCGATGACGACAAAAAGAAAAAGCAACAGGTCTTTGAGGTCGCAGACGAAATGCCAACCTTCAATGGCAATCTTATGGGATGGTTGTATGAAAACATTAAATATCCAAAGGAAGCAGCTAATGCGAACATTCAGGGGCGTGTTATCATTAAGTTCGTAGTTTCGGAAACGGGCGAGGTTACTGATCCACAAATCATTCGCAGCGTTCATCCTTCGATTGACCAAGAAGCAATCCGTGTGGTGAAAGCTATGCCTCGATGGAATCCTGGAAAGCAAGATGGAAAACCCGTAAAAGTTCGCTACACATTGCCTATCGCCTTTAAAACTTCATCGGGAAACAGCGCTAAGTCGGCTGATACATCAGCAACGCCAACACAAAAGACGGGCATCAATCCTGCTGCATTGAAGAACGTCTATGTAGTAGTAGACGGCAAAGAAGTAACCGACCTTAATTCGATTAACCCCGAAAGCATCGAATCGATGAATGTTCTCAAAGGCAAAGAAGCTACCGCTCGCTATGGAAAAAAGGCTGCTGATGGTGCGATTGAAATCAAACTGAAAAAATAAGAAAACTACTTTGGCAGCGTGAAAGAAAAATATGACGTCTCTTCTCAATAAATATGACGTCATAACCTGAAAAAAGAGTCGACTGATTTTGAAATTCAGTCGACTCTTTTTATACCCAAATTTTATTAAGTCTTTTTTTGCCATGGCAATGTAAAACCTCGTTCCTTGTTTTTCCACCAGCTCATTTGGCTTAACAAAAAGGTTAGTTTTCATGAACAAAAACTAACCTTTGTAACTCTCTAATTATCAATTCTTAAAAAAGGCGAAAAATTGTCTTATAAGAGAATTAAAATTGTCCTATAAGACAATTTTGAGAGAATGCGAAGAAATTGGATTATCCGCAGTGATAGAACTTCTTCACAAGTTCAAACAATGCCTTTTCATTGCCTTGGAGTTCTTGACGCAATGTACGGTCTTTTTGTGCACGCAACTGTGCGATAATACCATCGATCATCGCTGGTGAGAATACGTCATATTCTTCATAAACCTTGCGTTGACGCTCCAAACAATCTGCCGACGCCTCACAGCTGTCGGGCAACTGAGCAAGCTTAGCGTAGCGTTCTGCATTCTTTGGGTCGTGAATATCGCCATCTGCAAAAGTAAGATCAGCCACTTCTAACGCATTCGGCATCTCGAAACCATGACGACAAGCCACACACAAACCAGCTAAAAGCTGATAAACGTCTGCCGACGCATCTGGCGAACGCATTTCAACGGTTTGTTTGCTACTGTAATCTCTGTCTGTTTCGGGTTCTTGTGGATTAGCCAAATGACACATATCCACACCCGAGGTCCATCCCAATGGCACACGAACAAGTACCGAGCGATTGCTCATACCCCAACAGATGTTTGTTGGTGCTTCTTGGTGGGGCACCAAACGGAAATAAGACGTAGGGTTCTTATTGCCAAAAGCTGTAATACTTTCTGCCAAATCCATCATTCCTGCAATCGCCTTACGTGCATCATCTGAAATCTTTCCGCCATCCAACATCAAATTCCGCCCATCCTTCATAATGCGCATGTGGATGTGCATACCTGAACCAGCCTTGCCAACGGTTATCTTTGGCGCAAACGTGATATCAAGCCCTTCTTGATAGCCCAAATTACGGATAATCCATTTTGCGAGCAACAATTGATCAGCACACTCATCAGCTGCAACAGGGAGGAACTCCACTTCATTCTGTTCAAAGCAACGACCACCTTCAAAGAAAGTACCCACTTCCGAGTGACCATACTTAATCTGCCCACCACATTCGGCAATGAGCTTCATGCAGCGCGCACGAAATTCATTGGCTTTCGCAAAAGGTGCACTTTCATGATAGCCCTTTTGGTCGGTAGCCGCAAAAGCTTCTTCTTCATCACGAATCACATAGTATTCCAACTCGCCCATGGCTTGGAACTCCATGCCCGTTACCTTCGTGAAAGCCTTCATCGCCTTCTTCAACGTGTATTCTGGCGCCGATTCTAATGGCTGACCATCTCTATTGAAATAAGAGCAAAGGAAGTTGAGCGTAGGAATTTCTTCAAACGGATCGATAAAAGCCGTTGCGAAACGAGGCATCACATAAAGGTCGCTACTGCCCGCTTGAATGAAGCTGAACAACGAAGAACCATCCACACGCTCTCCGCAAGTGAGAATGGTTTCAAGATAGTCAACCGAGTTAATCATGAAGTTCAACGTCTTGAGACGTCCATCTCCAGCAGGATACATAAACTTCACCATTTCGATGTCAAAGTCGCGCACAATCTGCATAATATCCGCCTTTGTAAATCGTCTTGCAGGCTTCTTCAGATATGCCTCTAGTCTACTAGCGCATATTTCAAATGAGTGATTTTCCATAATTGATTTGTTTCGTTTAAGTATTATTAGTAATATCTTTTGCAAATGTAGGAAATATATTTATGCCCACCTAATTTTTACCTAAGTTTTTCTCAGAACTTGAGAAATGTTGCTTTGTTTTTGTCTTGTCCAGATATTTATGTTACTTTTGCAAGATAAAAACAATGCGTATGAAGAGCGACAGCATAGTTATCATTCCTACTTATAATGAGAAGGAAAACATCGAGAAAATCATCCGTGCCGTCTTTGGCTTGGAAAAACCTTTCCACATCTTGATCATTGACGATGGCAGCCCAGACGGAACAGCAAAAATCGTTCACCATCTGATCGAGACCGAATTTTCAGATCGGCTCTTCATCATCGAGCGACAAGGAAAACTTGGATTAGGAACGGCTTATATCCGGGGCTTTAAATGGGCATTGGAACACGACTACGAATATGTTTTCGAGATGGATGCCGACTTCAGCCACAACCCCAACGACCTCCCTCACCTTTATAAAGCCACTGCGCAAGAGGCCTACGACGTAGCCATTGGGTCACGTTATGTGAGTGGAGTAAACGTTGTTAATTGGCCAATTGGACGAGTTCTGATGAGCTATTTTGCCAGCAAATATGTGCGCTTGGTTACAGGTTTCCACGTTCACGACACCACTGCAGGTTTCGTTTGCTACCGTCGAAAAGTATTAGAAACCATCCCTTTAGACGAAGTACGCTTCAAGGGGTATGGTTTCCAAATAGAAATGAAATACACCGCCCACAAGATTGGCTTCCGCCTCAAGGAAGTTCCCGTTGTGTTTGTCAATCGTCGAGAAGGCACAAGCAAGATGAGTGGAGGCATTTTCTCAGAAGCATTCTTTGGAGTGATGCGCTTGCGATTAGACGGATGGTTTAGGAAATATCCCAAAATTCATTAAGCGCAGGGGACAGAAAGTCGGAACATAACCAGAATTTCACAAGTAATTGATTTACAATTACTTATTCATTGCTTTCAAACAGACTTCCAACTGAGGCTCAGTTGCATTATAAGTGAGGCTCAATTAGGACACAAGTGAACCTCACTTAGAAAGCAAACGTAAAAGTAAAAATGCTATCACATTACTTTTACAGATGAATTTGATTCTAGCCAATCTATTCGCTTTCAGGACAAGAAAAACAACAATGCGCAACGAGTGCTTTTTAGCCAAACGTTGCGCATTGTTTAGGTGTTTAGGTTGTGACTAAGCACCAAACCGCTATGACACGATGAAAGCCTCATCTCAATTCGGTCATTAGAAACCAAAGGGATTGCATCTGATTATTGGTACAGATTCTTCAGCATTTTATCACAAATGTAGCGATCTACTTCAAGAGAAAGCGCTGAAGAATCTGTACCGACAAGCGGATGCTAGCGGTTGGGAAGTTAATAAACAAGATAAAAAGAAAACCTTAACGGTCTAATGACCGATTTGGATTCATTCACCTTCGGCTTCTTCTGTTTCTTCAGCCGCTTGCAAACCTTCTTCAAAGTTGGAAATCCCTGCATTTATGAGGATATCATACCATTGCAAGAGCTTTTTGATATCGCTATTGTGGACACGTTCTCTATCGAAATCGGGCAATACTTCTGCAAAATAAGATTGAAGTTCCTTGCCCGAAGCCTTACGCCAATTTAATGATGCCACTTTTCCGTCTTCCTTATCACGCACCTTGGCAAAAACAGCATACAAAGGCACATCTTCTTCGGTCGTGAACATAGCTATGTCTGCCAAACTCGTAACACGATCAGTTGCGAATGCTGGTATGCGTTTATGGGTTTCGTCGAGTGTTTCTACAATGAGTGTCGTTTTTGAACGGTTCACCAGCTTATAAAGACCTGGCTTACCAGCAATTGAGAGAATTGTTTCTATCATTTTTCGTTCGTTTATTGTGTTAATAATTATTTTAGTCTGTTCATAGATGGGGACAGCGCAGCACTGCTATTCAGCCAAGATAGTAGTTGTTCTATCTGTTCCTCTATATTTGCTTGCCCATCATTAACGATTTCATAATCGCTGCGTACAAGTACTTCTTCCTGCTTCCATTGTCGGTTGATCCAACGCTTGGCTATTTCTGGGCTAACATTGTTGCGACACACAATGCGCTGAACGCGTACTTCTTCAGGCGCTGTAACGCAAATCACCTTATTTATATATATACGATCAATGAATCCACTATCAAAAAGTATCGCACTTTCGAGCCAATCTGCCCCTGATGCTGCAAAATCTTTTGCCACTTCGGGATGCACAATCTCATTCAACCGTTTGAGATTTTCGGCGCTTTCGAGCAAAAAGTTGCTCACAAGTGCTTTCTGATAGCAACCATCTTTGACCACAGGTTCGCCCAACAATTGGGTTAAGCGTGCTTGCAATTCAGCAGACTCAAGCATCAAACGCTTTGCTGCCGCATCACAATCATAGACCACGATACCGTAATGCAGTCTAAGTTGATTGCAGAGATAAGATTTGCCTGCCCCTATTCCACCCGTGATTGCTATCTTCATCGTTGTTCTATGAGGTAATCTACGAAACCGAAAGTAAGCTGTGCATTGCGTATGCCGTTGGGTGCCGACCGCAAAGCAATGCGACATTTATCAGTTTTTCCGCCCTGCGTTGTGTTATAATCGGCAACCACTTTGAAGCCAGTGGGAATCAATTGTGAGTCGCCATACTTGCTGCGCATATCTTTTACACGTTTCGCACCAGCTGCAAAAACCACCTTTGCTTTTCCAGGGAAAATGCGCATCACCTTGTCCTCAGGCACATTAATCGCTTCAATAGGCACCTCAACACTTTCTTCGATAAGAATATCGGGAAAGAGACGCATCGTTACAACATTAGGAACTATCTTTGCGTTCTTTATGCGGCGGAGCGTAGCACTTTGTTCGTATTCTTTGGCAAAGTCTGAAATTTCTTGATGTTCGGTTTGAACGGTCGCAATCCTATTGAGGAGTTCTTCCTCTGCATAAACCCAAACGCTGTCGGGTGTGAAACGAACATAAGAAAGATAATAGCCTTCAACAGGCGTAACGTTGCCTGAAAGTTCCACAGGTACTTTTTTCCTTTGCCCATAATTAAAAGTATAGGTGAGATTATTTGCCTTGATGGCTAAGATTTTCGTGCTGGAGGTGAGTTGTTGGCTCAATAGTTTTTGAATTTCAGCAAGAGAAACTTCGCCAGAATTGCTTTGTTTGTTATGTTGTTTGAAGTCGAAAGTCAGGGGACGAATGAGTTCTTCGTCAAGTGTATAAGGTGCAAGGATATAGCCCTTGTCTTTGATGACAACACGGATGGTGGAATCGATTTCACTGGTAAGCACAACGTTACGAGGAACGTCTGTTAAACGCAAGGAAACATTAATTTCTCTTTCGTAGGTTTCTTGGAAGGTCAGTGACAACCAAAAGAAACCACTCAAAAAGAGGAAACATAAAAAAATCAAGAAATCCTTATTGATGATTTTCAATAAGAACTTCCTGATTTTTTGAAATATGTTCAGCGAGTTGCCTACCATATCTAATCTTTTTTCGCTTAAAAGAAAGTGACGATTTAGCGCATTTGTTGCATTGCTTCAGGATCGGCAAAGACATACCCCTTGTCCACTGTGATAACAACGCCACGTGCAATTTCTACATCGATTTTGGCAGTAGCCATATCTATGCGCTTCACTGTGCCAAAGATGCCACCACCTGTAACAACTGCATCGCCTTCTTTCAATGAGTTTTGGAACTCACGAATTTTCTTTTGTTTCTTTTGCTGTGGACGAATCATGAAAAGCCACATAATAGCAAAGATGGCAATCATCATCACTATCATTGGAAGTGGGCTGCTTGGAGCGGCGGCTAAAATAAATGCTGTGTTCATTTTAATTTAATTTTATGCTTTGATTTTTTATTTCTTACTTGTTTGCATTTCAATCGCCACGAATCAACGATGCTGACGAGGTCCAGGGAGTTTTTTGAGCATTGTTCCCTTGTCTACTAAATAGCGTGCAATAGAGTCGAGCATACCATTGATATAAGCACCGCTGCGTGGCGTACTATAAAGTTTGGCAAGATCAACATACTCGTTGATCGTTACACTAATAGGAATATTGGGAAACGTGAGCATCTCGGCAATGGCGATTTGCATAATCACAACATCCATATAAGCCAAACGAGAGAAATCCCAATTTCGGCTGGTTTGACTCATGTAACGTTGATAGGTATCAGCATTCAATATGGTTGAGCGGAAGAGTTTGGTTGCAAACTCACGATCCTCAATATCTTTGAACTCTGGCAACAATTCTTGGTCGGCTTTATTTTCAGCTTCAAAACGCTTGATGGTTTTAAGTACGAAAGTGTCGACTATTTCTTTGTCGTCATTCCAGTACAAACTCTTGTCTTCCAAAACAGTATCAAGGTCGGCATTTTCTTGTATGAGTGTGCGGTAAAGTCTTCTCCATAACTCTCTGTCAGTTTCATAGTCATCGGCTTCGCTCGCCATATATTCTTGATAAATGACGCTTTGTTCTATCTGATCACACAATTTTCTGACTGCCTCAATATCATCCTCCCATTTCAATTGCTGCGCTTCCATATACAGATGAAGCTGTTTGTTCTCTTCTAATTGCAACGCAAACTTATTGTTCACAAAACGCTGTGACGGCAATTCATTTCCTTCACGCTTTGCTCTGTTGGTGAGAATTTCTATGCGACGGCGTTCCTCTTGGGTAATTGAGACAATGAGTGATAAGAGATAGTTGTAAAGCGAATAGGCCTTTGACAAGCTGAAAAGAAGCTCTTTTTCAGCTTTATCAAGGTTTCTGTCTCCGTTCTGATAATAGGCGTAGGTTAACTGTACGACCTTTATACGAATTAAATCTCTATTTATCATCGCAAATATTATAGTTGTGTTTCGTAATATAATTTCACTGGCACATTCTGAAATTTCCACGCATGGAAAAACGTCTAAAGGGCGATAGTCATGCAGATCTTCATTCCACCTTGTGTTCTGTATCTCCTTTTTATTTTTAGAACCTGCCAATAGTGTTTTGCAAATGTAGTAAAAAAATGATTATCCTGCAAGAGAAACGATTAAGAAAGCATATTTTTTTATTTTTAATCTGCTTATGCTTGCTTGTTTCAGTTTTTAAACGTAACTTTGCAATGCTTTTTGCAAATTGAGCAACCACATAGGTGGAGAAATCTCTGCTTTTGTGAGAAGTCTCGATGTGTGATGGCGAATTAAATATTTATTAATTTAGAGTAACACAAAAAGAAAAATGAGAGAAATTAAAATTACAGGTAAGACACGCGAAGTTATCGGCAAGAAAGCATCAAGAGACTTGCGCAGAGAAGGACAAATTCCTTGTAACCTTTATGGTGAAGCAAAAGAAAATGGCAAACCTTTGGCATTGTCGTTCACTTCTTCTATGACTGAACTTCGCAAACTGATCTACACTCCTCACATCTACGTTGTTCAATTGGAAATCGACGGCAAGCCCCACACAGCTATCTTGAAGGAATTGCAGTTCCACCCAACAACAGATGCTGTGCTCCACGTAGACTTCTATGAAGTAACACCTGAGAAACCTATCGTAATGGGGGTTCCTGTAAAACACACAGGTCTTGCTCAAGGTGTGCGTGATGGTGGACGTATGAATATGTCTATCCGAAAGATCAATGTTAAGGCTACTTATCCACAAATTCCAGAAGTGCTTGAAGTGGATGTAACCGACCTTTGCATTGGTAAGAGCATCAAAGTGGGCGACTTGAGTTACGAAGGTTTGGAACTTGTAACACCTAAAGAAGTTATCGTTTGCTCTATCAAAGCAACACGTAACTCTATTGCTGCAGCTCAACAAAAGGGCGAATAAGTACAGCGTAGCGTCCAATCATTAAAGATTTAAAGTGTGACAAAATATTTGGTATGTGGCTTAGGGAATCCTGGTACAGCGTACGAGAACACCCGCCACAATGCAGGATTTATGGTATTGGACGCCTTTGCAAAGGCGTCCAATATTGTTTTTGAGGACAAACGCTACGGCTTTGTTGCAGAAACAACCATCAAAGGAAGGAAAATCATTCTCCTAAAGCCATCCACTTTCATGAACCTTTCGGGTAATGCGGTGCGCTATTGGATGTCAAAAGAAAAGATAGACGAAGCAAACTTACTTGTCATTTCAGACGAACTGGCATTGCCTCTGGGAGCATTCCGACTGAAAGCCAATGGTTCGAATGGCGGACACAATGGCTTGGGACATATCCAACAACTCATCGGGCAGAACTATGCACGCCTCAGAATGGGTATCGGCAACGATTATCCTAAGGGCGGACAAGCCGATTGGGTCTTGGGGAAATTCTCTGAAGAGGAACTTCAAACGCTGAATTCAAGCATTGAAACAGCTGTGGAAATCATCAAAAGTTTCGCATTGGCTGGTACTCAGGCAACGATGAACCAATACAACAAACTCGGAAAGAAATAATGGGTGACACAGCAAGGATAGACAAATGGCTTTGGGCGGCACGAATATTCAAAACCCGTAGCATTGCGGCAGATGCGTGCAAGAATGGGCGTGTAACGATAAAAGGCGTAAATGTGAAACCTTCGCACATAGTGAAAGTTGGCGAGGTTATAGATGTTCGCAAACCACCCATTACCTATTCGTTTGAAATCTTACAAGCCATCGAGAAGCGTATCGGAGCAAAGCTCATTTCAGAAGTCTATAAGAATGTAACTGCACCCAAACAATACGAACTCTTAGAAATGAGCCGCATCAGTGGTTTCATTGACAGAGCCAGAGGCATGGGACGTCCTACTAAGAAAGATCGCCGACAGATGGATGCTTTTATCGAACCCATTAGTTTTGGACTGGACGACTTCGATGAGGAAGATGAGGATTAGTGCAGCGCTAAAATAACAATTCAACAAAAAGAAAGAACAATGACGAACATAGCAATTTTTGTTTCGGGAAGTGGAAGCAACTGCGAAAACATCATTCGCTACTTCAAAGACGATGATCGGGTAAATATTTCGCTGGTGGTGAGTAATCGACCAGATGCCTACGCCCTTACAAGGGCTAAAAACTTGAACATCGAAACAGCTGTCATCCCTAAAACGGCATTCAACGACCCCAATTCCGTACTCCCCATTTTGAAACACCACAACATTGATTTCATTGTTCTTGCAGGCTTTCTCTTAATGATTCCAGAATGGTTGATCGATGCATATAACCGACGCATGATTAACCTCCACCCTGCACTCCTCCCCAAGTTTGGTGGAAAAGGAATGTATGGTCACCATGTTCATGAAGCTGTCAAAGCGGCTAGAGAAAGCGAAACAGGTATGACGGTTCACTGGGTAAGCCCCATTTGTGATGATGGAGAAATCATTGCGCAATACAAAACAAGCCTCTCTCCCACCGACACAATAGATGATATTGCTGAAAAAGAACATCTTTTGGAAATGAAATATTTCCCACAAATCATAGAAGAAACGCTAAGACATGAAAAACTCATAGAATAAAATTTCCTTTATTTATAAGGTAGATATATTTAAACTTCGTAAAATTTCAAGTATTATGACGAAAAAGATTAGAGCCGCCGTAGTTGGATACGGCAACATCGGAAAGTATTCAGTCGAAGCACTTGAAGCCGCAAAAGACTTTGAGATTGCAGGTATCGTACGCCGTCAAGGCGACAAGAACAAACCTTTGGAACTCACTCCCTATGAGGTGGTGGATGACATTGCGAAGCTCAAAGATGTAGACGTGGCTATTTTGGCTGCACCTACACGCAGTTGTCCTGACTATGCAGAGAAAATCGTAGCACTCGGCATTCACACCGTAGACTCATACGACATACATACAGGTATTCTTGATTATCGCACAAAACAAATGGAGCATTGTAAAAAAGCCGGACGTGTCAGCGTAATCGCTGCAGGCTGGGATCCTGGTTCTGATTCTGTGGTCAGAATCCTAATGGAAGGACTTGCTCCTAAAGGACTTTCCTATACCAATTTTGGTCCCGGAATGTCAATGGGACACTCTGTTTGCGTACGTGGCAAAGAAGGTGTGAAGAACGCCTTATCGGTAACCATCCCGCTCGGAGAAAGCATTCACCGCCGCATGGTTTATGTTGAGTTAGAAGACGGAGCACACATAGAAGACGTAACGGCTGCCATTAAAGCCGACCCTTACTTCGCTCACGATGAAACCCACGTTTTTGCCGTTGCAAGCGTAGACGATGTACAGGACATGGGACACGGTGTTCACCTTGTTCGCAAAGGTGTGAGCGGAAAAACACCTAACCAACGCTTTGAATTTAACATGAGCATCAACAACCCTGCCCTCACAGCACAAGTGTTGGTGAATTGTGCACGTGCAGCAATGCGCCTACAACCAGGTTGCTACACAATGCCCGAAATCCCTGTTATCGATTATCTCGAAGGAGAAAGAGAAGACATTATCAACACTTTGGTTTAACACAAATCGGTCATTAAACCACTAGAGGGTTAAACGGTGTAAAACAATAAAAAGAGTGAACATCCACTATTGCGCTATTGCAAATTATTGCTGTCCGGTAAAACTTAAATATCCTATAAATCCTTGCGGAATTGCCTTTATATAGGTAATTCCGCATTCTTTTTTGAAATCCAAGCCCCCTAATCAAATAAATCAAGTTCTTTTGGTGGTGCATTTGCCTTTT
>JALFSW010000084.1 GCA_022779305.1 Prevotella sp.
CAACTGCTTGCACCTGCTTGTCGGCATCTTCTTCATCGTTTTCTCTTGAAGTAGCCCGCTACGTCTGCGATAAAACGCTGAACAACCTGCACAGACCATCAGCTGCAATCAGTTTGGTCTCTAATGACCGAATTGGGTTTAAAAATACATTCAGCAGGAACACCCCTGTTGAATGTGTAAATCCAAAAGCAGTTGAAGTCATGAGCGAAGTTGGATATATCTTAGCATATGCTCAAGAGTGTAGAAATCTATCTAAACGATGAATAGGACTCTACTGTCTAAATCGAAATGCAAAAATATTCTTGCTTTTTTCCAATTTCATTTAGTAAGGAAAACATACATACACGTTGAAAGAAATTTACCGTGCCCAAGTTTTCGTAACCATCCCAAGAATCGTAAGAAAACCCTTAAGGCAGACAGGCAACTAAAAACCATAGCAGATCAGTTGGTTCGGGAACTCGAGCATAATCTAGGGGGACGAGAAGGCTATGAGAAGATGTTTGAGTTATACTATAGCGTTCTTTTGTGCCTAATAAAAAAATCAGCGTGAGGTCGATTCTACAAACTTCCCGCTCAAATATAGTTTTAGAAGGATGACTACATATTCATTGCTGTGTTTCTGCGCATTAAACCCCAATCGGTCATTAAAGACAGATTGGGGGGTAACGGGGAGTTACTACAGTTTATGACTCGAAATCATTTGTTGTTTCTTCGTCATCTGCAAAGTTATAATACTCTAATTCAAAATCTTTTGCCCCTCCTATAAATTCAGGGTCTGACGTTTCTTGTAATCCTTCACATTCTACTGCCATAAAGTAAATAGAAATTGTAGGCTTTTGATATTCTTTTCTCATAATCTTCTATTATTTTACAGTTACTTTCTGACCATTAACAATGTATAAACCTCTTGAAACGGAGAACATGAGAGTTTCGCCGGAATTAACAGTAGTCTTAACTATTGTTTGTCCAGAAATAGTGTGAATAGACAGGGCTGTTGTTTGTCTTGCCTTTGCCATGATAACCTGCTTGTCCGTTTTCACAATCAGGGTGGCTTCTTCTGCTACATCGTTGATACCCGTTGTTGTATTTTCATCAATGTCGTCAAATGCCATTTCTATCTCTCCTATCTTGGATAGTGTTGAAACCGTTGTACCAAACTTATAGAAGGAACGGAAAGGGTGTAGATATACTTTGGTGTTCTTAGTGTTCTTAAGAGCCAAAAATCTATTAATAGAGAAATAAAATACATCTGCATTCTCAGCATTGTTTGCTATTGTAACACCAGCATAAGAGCCATATTCTGTGAAGTTTGAAACATCAGTCCCCTTTGTTGTCGTTACAGTGCGTGTTGCGAAAAGCAAATTGGTAGGAGAACCTCCGTTGGTAAGTTGAAGTCTTTCAGAGCTTACAATAAGAGACGCCTTCTCGTTAATAATGAGAGAAACGTTATTATTCACTATCTGATATGGTAACTTAAGCATATAGCCATTGTTGGCTTTAGACGCATTCCCTTCTGCAAGCGTGAAACGGGTCTTGGCAATGTAATTATAGTTGATAGGGTGTTTTGTAGCGGTAGACTCATCATAAATGAAGCCATTGTCTTTCATTTCATATACTTCAAAGTCGGCGACCCCTTGAGTGTTGCCCAGTGGGTCGATGTGTTTACCACTTCCATTCAATGTAAGCGCAAAAGGCAATATGACAGGCACATAGCTTGTACTTCCTTTTCCGTTATAGGTCAGTTCGCGGGCATAAGTAGCATACTTGTCTGCGCTTAACTGAATGTCAAAAGGCGCATAAAAAGGATTACGATCTTTCAAAATCAAGTTAGCATCTGATGTATATGCTTTTGGTTTCCCCAAAAGCTGATCCATTAAAGTATATTCCCTACTTACTGCAACGCCACTTGCACTCGACGCATGGTTCATTGATGCCCATGTTGCAGCATTATAGGGCAAATAAATGAGGGCATTTGCAGCGAGCTGCGCTCTGAATTGCGCTAAGGTCACAGCACCCTCTGTATTTGGCTCGGCACTACTTACAACAGAGAACAAGTCGGAGTTGTCCACATATAACACCTGCTTTAATGAAGAAGGTGCATTCGCTCCGCCAAGATTTGCCTGCATGGCTTCCATGATCTTGCTAAGCGAAAGATAGCCATACTTTGTTCTATAGGTATAGTCATTGTCATATCCACTCATTTCGCTTGTTTTAATGTATGCGCCATACATTGCTTCTGACGCCTTGGCGTCTGTTCCGTTATGATATAAAGTCTTGTCATAAATCTTTTTCCATTCAACAACTGGATTATAATCAGACATTTGCAACTTTATATTCGTATAGTAGTATGCATACGCAAAGTGTTGTTCCTTTGTTGTAGGAGCAATGTTGTAGCGCGTTTCATCTGCTGTAAACAAGAACATTTGTTTATTTGTGCCATCTGCAACAACAGCGTTATTCGTAGAGAAGTTTCCACCCTCCTGGGCATATGCGGATTTAGAGAATGGGAATTCTTGTAAATATTTAGTACCTGTCCATGCTGCCGTATTTCCTAAGTCGGCTGCATTGTTGAAAGTAAACGCTTTGTTTCCAGCTTCTTTCACACTCACCTTGTCAAGATAGTCATCCTCATACCCTGCTACCAAAGTCTTGTTTGTGTACAAGTCTTCATTTACCTTTTCGTAATAAGCCGATTTCACAAAACTGAAGCGGGCATTGTCGCCAGTATAAGAACGCCTATTCTTGTATGTTGCGTCAGAATAATCAGACTTTGCATTGCGGAAAGTGAATTGTGCTGTATTTGTATTCAACTTGAAATCGGTTGGTACTTTGTAAACAAAGGTCTCGCCACCAATGTGGAAGTCGGAAGACCCCAATGTACGGGTAATTTCTTCACCATACTTACCTGTACATACCACATCTACGGTACTGATATAGGGGTTCAATGGCTCAAGTTTCAAACGAATATTGACCAATGCCTTGCCGGTAGTACTTTTGGTGCGAATACGAAATTTAATCGCATCGTTATTGAGATCGCTAAATCGTATAGTTCCGTCCTTGGTTGTTGAAGTGACTTGAACCGTCCGTATAACCTCATCGCCCTTCACAGGGTCGTATATGTCTATGTAATATTCAACAGGCGTGAAGGGTGTTCCTTGTAAAACACGAATAGCATAGTAGTCCTCTTCTTCATAATAAGACAGGTAGGCTGGAACAACATAAGTGTATGCATTATTATATTTATCATATGCAATGCCCTGCTTGCTATCGCTACCTCTCAAATAGAGTTTCCGACCTGTCGTTCCAAGATAGTAAAGATACTCATTGTTATTAAATCTCCATCGGTTTGTTGCTTTTGAAGCATCGGTCGTTGTAGTGATGGAATAAATTTCATAATTTTGAAATTGAGTAGCCGTTGCTTGATATATGTACTGAGTCGTAAGATAATAAGTAGCCGAGTTATAGGTTGTATATATCCGACCATCTGGAAGTTGACGCCATACATAAAAATAAGAATTGCCCCACGTTCCATCTAATTGCAGATATTGATACTGATTTCCTATCTGGGTTCCTATGTAAAAGCCGCCCCCTGTCGATTGACTTTTTCCATACGTATAGTCGATCTCTGCCCCTACAATTCGGTAGCCGATGGGTGTTTCATAGACCTGCCCATCTTCTTTGTACATTTTTGCTTTCGTAGGCGTCTCCACATAATAAGTTTCATCTTTGAGCGCATACCACAATTTCCCTTCTTTCTCTCCTCTGATATGAACAGAAGAAATGGTCTTGTCAGTAGTATTCGAAGATTCTTTCCATGTTTTTCCATCATGCCCTTTAGAGTTGTAAAGCATGACATCACCCAGCATCTCTTTCACCATCGTTTGGTCATAGCTTGTAAAATACGCGCCATCTTTCGCTCTTTGGGTAATACCGCCAATGTCCATCTTCTGCAATCCTATGGCATTTTGAGACAGACTCACCTCGCTTGTTGAGGTGGCATTTGGGAAGAGTTGCTCCTCAAATTCCACATCAGGCGCATATGTGATTTCTATGGATTCATAAACAAGTCCTCTAAGCTGATTAGAGCCTGCTCCACGGAAACAAAAATACAGGCTATTTGTTTTTTCTCCTTTGAGCTCACGTTCTAATGTTAATTTTTCATTGGACTTAGTAAATACTACAGATTCTTTCCAAGTAGGCTCGTCGGCAGTTTGACCTTTATGGCGCATTTGGTCTTTACTGATTTCTCCAAATGTCCAAGGATTGACAGAGGCATACTCCATCTTTAAATTTGCGAATGCTCCATCTAACACATTATAATCATCTGTGGAACTAAGACTGCGTGATAATTCTATCTTATAACTTAAAATACGGTATCCTTTGGGCATCGCAAGCACTGCATACGAGTTGAAATAACCAGCGATGTGTATGAGTTTCGCTTTCTCCCATGTGCTGCGTTTATAAGCACGGATGTTACACGTATGGTTTGCCAAAACACCATCAGCAGAAAACATGGGCAGATCGGTTGTGGTATAAGTCAGAGGCACTTGCTCATGTTTCCAAAGTGATCCATAACCAGCTGCATAACCTTCTTCGTTTGAGGCATTTGTCTTTGCCGAGATTACACTACCAGACTGCGGACTGATGGTAACATTGGTGATTCTTTGGGCAAAGATAGGGGCATAACCCAAAAGCAAGAGTAGAGAAAAAACAAGTTTTTGTCTAATCATTTTACTTAATAGAATATGAATTAATAAATATGAAATTGAGTTTGTTTTTATTTCTTGAGGGCAAGGTCTATAGATTTATGAATTCAAGCATAGGTGATTTGGTTAGAATAGCTTCTTTCTCAATCTCTGCCTCAGGTGAAAGATACAACTTGGATATTGTTTCTTCATCCTTATTCCCTTAGTGATTTAGGTAATTTATCTAAAACGGCATTAGAAGATTCCACATTCTTTTTGTCATAGCACCCACAATAAAAATAGATAATAACCCATGTGTTAATCTATTTATTAATATGTGTTTTTTGCATTTTCTCTTTCAGCATTCTATAATGACAAACTTAGGATCATTCTTCTTAATGACCAATTTAGGTCGCAAAGTTACAACAAAATTTTGAAATGCAAACTTTTTTCAATGTTTTTTCGCATTTCTTCATTCATGGTGCCAAAAATATTCTTGCTTTTTTTCAGTTTCATTTAGTAAGGAAAATATACATACACGAAACTTTCTTTTAGCTTTTTTGACTAATCTTCAGACAATAAGTCCTTATATGCTTCTTTCTTCCTTACACTTATAATCTCATGACATCAATGCCGAAACGCTCCAGTACAAAAAAACTTTTATTACTATGTTTTCTTACCAAAATCTTTTTATTACCTTTGCGAAAAAGAAAGTAAATAACATGAAAAGAACCAATAAAGTATTACTCATATACACAGGTGGAACAATTGGTATGGGATGTAACTTACAAACAGGTGCGCTTGAACCGTTAGATTTCAATCATCTCATTGACAATGTTCCTGAGCTGAAACAAATTGTTACAGAAATAGACACCTATCAATTCACGCCTCCGATCGACTCTTCTAATATGTCTCCAAGATTTTGGGCGCAATTAGTACGGGTTATTGCAGACAGATATGAACAATATGATGGTTTTGTCATTCTCCATGGAACCGACACGATGGCATACACAGCGTCTGCTCTATCGTTTATGTTTGAAAACCTCACAAAACCAATTATCCTCACTGGGTCACAATTGCCCATAGGACAACTCCGAACAGATGGAAAGGAAAACCTCATCACAAGCATTGAGCTGGCAGCTGCCTATCGTGCAGATGGAACGCCTTACGTACCAGAAGTAACCATCTATTTCAATGGACATTTGTTGCGAGGCAACCGTTCTACCAAACAAAATGCTGACCATTTCAACGCATTCGATTCTTTTAATTATCCACATCTCTGCGAAGCGGGCATCAAATTTACTTTTGACGAGCATCACATTCTCAAACCCGATTTCACGCAACCCATGCTCCCTCACACGGCATTAGATAGTAATGTGGTTATCTTCTCCCTCTTTCCCGGAATAGAAGAACGTCTCATTCGTCATGTCCTTGACACCCCTGAGTTAAGAAGCATCGTGATGCGTTCCTATGGAAGTGGCAATGCCCCCCAACATCCTTGGTTGCTACAGCTCCTCAAAGAAGCATCCAACCGTGGTGTAGTGATAGTCAATGTAAGTCAGTGTATCAGTGGTCAGGTGGAAATGAATCGCTATGATACGGGTTACCATCTGCAAAATGCAGGTGTTATTAGCGGGCATGATAGTACAGTGGAAGCAGCTGTTGCAAAACTCATGTTCCTACAAGCAAAACACAACGACCCTAACCTCATCCGTCAATACATGAACCAGTCCATTGCTGGAGAAATCACCCTACCTGATTGACCCAATTCGATCATTAGAAACCTCCACTGCCTACATTTGCCGACAAGCAGATGTAAGCAGT